>NZ_JAGWCV010000019.1:0-57364 GCF_020657735.1 Clostridioides sp. ZZV15-6383
GAATTTATCAATAACTTGTATTATCTTTTTTAAACTCTAAAATCTAGTTTAAAGTTTTATGATAAGGATTATTTTTTACTAAATCTAATTGGATATTGTGAGAATACATAAAAAATTTAGTAATATTATACTTATATTATTATAATATAAAAATAAATATATTTTAATGGTTAATTGTAGAAAGTTTATTTTCGTATCATTGTTTTAGAAGGTTTTTTAGTATATTCTAAAACTATAGTTATAGAGAATAATGATGTTGATTTTAAAATAAAAATAGGATTAAGGAGGATTTTATTATATAAATGAAAGATTACTATAAAATAGGAGAGATATCTAAAATATATGGAATAGGTAGAGATTCATTAATGTATTATGAAGAAATTGGTATTTTAAAGCCAGTTAGAGATAAAAATGGATATAGAATGTATAACATATCAGACATATGGAAACTCAATTTAATAAAAGAATTTAGAAGCTTGAATTTTCCAATGAAAAAAATAAAAGAATACCTAGATGACAGAAGTATAGAGTCTACTAAAAATATTTTGAATGAGGAACTTGATTTAATTGATAAAAAAATATATGAACTTATAAGCCATAAGGAAAATATTATAAAAAGATTAAGTTCAATTGAAAGTGTAATTCAAAACACA
This sequence comes from Clostridioides sp. ZZV15-6383, assembly GCF_020657735.1. NCBI lineage: Bacteria > Bacillati > Bacillota > Clostridia > Peptostreptococcales > Peptostreptococcaceae > Clostridioides > Clostridioides sp. ZZV15-6383. The sequence goes on from NZ_JAGWCV010000019.1 coordinate 654, forward strand.
AAAATAGATGAGATAGAGGTTGTATATATAGAAAAAAGAAAAGCTTTAGAATTAAATGCTGATATAAAAAGGGATGAAGACTTTGATTTTTTAATTCAAAAACTTCAAAAAGAATATGAAGATAGATTTAATATACTTGGAAACAACAATATTGGTTCTGCCTTTTCTACTGAAGCAATTAATAAAGGTATATTTAATGAGTTTAAATCTGTGTTTTGCTTTTTAGAAAACAATGAGAAAGTATATAATATAGTTTTTGATGAAGGATATTATGTAACTTTAAATTACGCTGGAAGTAATTCTAATAATAAGATATATATGGAAAAGGTATTTAAATTTATAGAAGAAAATAATTATAAAATAATTGCTGACCCTATAGAAATATACAAGATAGATATACATGAGACTGGAATTGTAGAGGAGTTTGTAACTGAAATTCAAGTTCCTGTAACTAAATAGATAAATTTCAACGAATTAGATGATAAATAGTATAAAAAATTATGAATTTGCCACCGATTTGCCACCATATTATAAAATCGGTGCAAATTATATTCTAATACCTTCTAAAATATTTTCTGTTTAAATTTCTATTTCATGTGTTATATGAGAGTAAGTATTCATTGTTGTAGCTATTTTACTGTGACCTAATCGTTGTTGAATATGTTTTGTATTTGTACCATTTTTTAAAAGTATTGAAATAAATATTCAAATCTTTATTTACTATTGCCATATCAATATCACTATTAGTTACAAAATAAGCATATAAAAAAATTAAAGAACTAATAGAAATGATTTAAACTAATCTTAGAACCTTTTGACTAAAAATTAGCTTTATTGTTTATTATATGGTATAATGTAGAGTAGAGATAAGGAAGTGATTAGTATAGGAATATTAAAAAGTGCTGAATTAGTTAGAAAAATAGCACAAAGAATTGCTAGAGAAAAAGGAATAAGAGAGCAAGAAGCATGAAATGATGCTGTTACAGAGTATAAACAAAAACATAGATACTTAGTTTAGAGAATCATCTTGATAGATGGTCTTTTTTTATATAATAAGTTTGTGTAATAAATTAAAGATACATGGACAAAATATTATACAATTGTAATAAGATAAAGTAATGTTTTTAAGGAGAAAAAGATATGCTCAATCATTTTAATGAATTTATTGGTAACTATGTAAATCTAATTTCTTTAATTGCATCATTTGCAGCAATAGCAGCCTTAATTATATCAATTATAGCTTTTATGGAATCTAATAAAAAAGCTAAATTGATATTAAAATATAGAAGAAATAATGAGAATAATATGGCTGGTGATTATTATGAAAATGGTAATGGGTATATCAGACTTGATTTAAATATCATAGATGATAAATCTGATATTTATACTAAAATTCATAGTAATAACTTAGTTGATTTTGTAATAGAAAATGAAAGTGCGATTGTTGCCAAAAGCCCTGTATTAAGTTTAAAATTTATTAATATGGAAGTAGATATTGGAGAAAATAATAACTTTGAACAAATAAATAGTGAGCTTAGATGGCACCCAAAAGATAATATGACAATTCATAAAGGAATAAATTTTAGAATAGAGCAATTTAATTTTAAAAATTGTGTTGTACTTAAAAAAGAAGCTTATATAGAGGTAGTATTATCAGCTGATAACATGGAAACAAAAGAATTTAGAATACCAATAAAAGTATATTAAAGGGCACTAGAAAGTGTTCTTTTTTTATTCCTAAAACAAGCAAAATGAGATGCTGATATGGCAAAGTATGAATATTGGATAACAGAAGAAGTATTAACAATAAAAAAAGACCCTAAAAAGAGTCTTTCCCGAAAAATCTATATATTATAATATAGTTATATTTTCTGCTTGAGGACCTCTAGCACCTTTAACTATATCAAAGCTTACTTCTTGACCTTCTTCTAATGATTTAAATCCTGAAGTTTGTATAGCTGAGAAATGAGCAAATACATCATCTCTACCTTCCATTGATATAAAACCAAATCCTTTTTCATTATTAAACCATTTCACTATTCCATTATTCATTAAAAATACTCCTATTAACCTATATCAAGATATACTTGATTTACTTGTGTATCACCACAAATACTATTGTATCATAGATTAATAAAAATGTCTACTTAATTATATTTTTTAGTTAACATTTTTTGTTTCTCTTAAGATTAAAAATATACTTTTTCCTCTAAAATATAAAGTTTTATAGCATAAACATTTAAAGTAATTGCATATGCAGCTGATAACAAAACACACATTAATTCTACATTTCTAGATACTATAGTAATACACCATAAAATAAATAATTCTATAACAGCAAACTGTCCTGTAAATGCCATAGCTGACTTTTCATCTTCTACATACCTTTCATCTGCTTTATCACCATTTATTTTTGCTATAATAAAGTTTGAGAAAAAAGCAAAAAATCCAATGTATGTAAGGTAAACAATATTATTCAATACAATTGTGGGTTTGAATCAATCACAACATTAGTAAGAGGAGAAAGCTTTTGGTCATTCAATTCCGTTGTTCAATCTTAAAACATTTTAAATAAATTTTATTAAAAATAAAGATATATTGACACTTTAACGTTATAATAAAGAATATAGTAACTATATAGATTATAAAAAGATAAGGAGTGTATAACCCTTGGAAAAACAGTATTTTACTACAGGAGAATTCGCCAAGTTGTGTGGAATATCTAAACAGACATTAATTTTTTATGATAAAATAGGGATTTTTTCTCCTGAATATAAAGATAAAAATAATTATAGATATTACTCAGTCTATCAATATGATACATTGGACATATTACAATCACTAAGAGAAATAGGAATGAGTTTAGAAGAAATAAAAGAATATATACAAAATAGAAGTCCTCAACTTTGTGTGAAAATGCTTAGAGAAGAAGAAAAAAAGATAAGAGAAAAAATAAAAAAATTAAGAAAGATAAGTTTTAAGATGCAAAATAGAATAAATATAACGGTCGAAGGAATTTCTAGGATGAATAGTGAAGAAATTTATATATCTAAAAGATGTGAGGAATACTTAGTGTTGTCAAGTGACTTAAGCAGTATGAGTAATGGAGATTTTATGATGGAGTTAATAGATTTTACTAATTACTGTAAATCAAAAAATTTGTATCAAGGATATGAGTTGGGAGTAATAGTAAGTAATGAAAATATAAAAAATGGAGACTATTTAAGCATATCAAGTTTTTATTTGAAAATAGATAGAAAAATAAAGGATAAAAAGTTATATATAAAACCAGAGGGAATGTATGCATGTATAAATCATACTGGAAAATATGAGGATTCATATAAATCTTATGAAAAATTAAAAAAATATATATATGAGAACGAATATAAAATTATTGGAAATTCATATGAAGAGAGTGTACTTGACTTCTTCTGTGAAAGTAATGAAGATAATTATATGACCGAGATTTCAATACAAGTATCTAGATAAGAATTAAAATAGAGATATATTCAAATGTTAAGTAATTATACTTATCATTGAATATACCTCTATGTTTTATAATAAAGTATATAAATCTTTAAATGGTGTTTATATGATACGTTTAATGCCAGTTAACACTAACTATATAAATAAATTATAAATTGTAGTTGTTAAAAAACAAACAACAAAAGCAAGTATAGTAGGCATTAAGAATCCTAAGGCAGTCCATTTTAAACTTCCAGTTTCCTTTTTTATTGTTAAAAGTGTTGTTGCACAAGGCCAGTGCAGTAAACTGAACAACATAACATTTAAAGCTGTCAAATAAGTCCATCCATGTTCTCTAAGAACTTGACCTAAAGCACTAAAACTATCTAATTCTATCATAGAACCAGTTGCTAGGTAAGCCATTAGAAGTATAGGCACAACTATCTCATTTGCTGGGAATCCAAGAATAAAAGCCATCAATATGAAACCATCAAGACCTATTAATTTAGCTAAAGGATCCAAAAAGTTTGCAACATGTGATAATATGCTTAAATCTCCTATATAGATATTTGCAAATATCCAAGTTATGACACCAGCAGGTATGGCTACCATTACAGCTCTTCCTAAAACAAATATTGTTCTATCTATTATAGAAGTATATAAAGTTCTTCCAATTTGAGGAACTCTGTAAGGTGGAAGTTCTAATGTAAATGTAGAAGGAACTCCTTTTAATAGCGTTTTAGAAAGAGTATAAGAAACTAACAATGTTATTATAACACCTAGAATTATCAGTAAAGTTATACAAAGTGCAGTTGCTACACTAGATATAAAAGAGCTAGTTATAACTGAACTAAAAAATATTGTAGATATAGCAATTAAAGTAGGAAAACGACCATTACAAGGTACAAAGTTGTTTGTAAGTATAGCTATAAGTCTTTCCCTTGGAGAGTCAATTATTCTACAACCAATAACTCCAGCTGCATTACATCCAAATCCCATACACATAGTTAAGCATTGTTTACCATGTGCACAAGCTTTTTTAAATAGGTGGTCTAAGTTAAATGCAACTCTTGGCAAATATCCAAAATCCTCAAGCAAGGTAAATAGAGGAAAGAATATTGCCATAGGAGGTAGCATTACAGAGATTACCCACGCTAATGTTCTGTATAATCCTAAAACCAACATATCGCTTAACCACGATGGACAGTTAATACTATTTAATACACTTGAAATACTTGGCTCAAATCCGAGTAATAAATTAGATAATAAAGTGGATGGATAGTTAGCACCTTCTATAGTAATCCACAGGATAGTACCTAACAATAAGAGCATTATTGGAAGCCCAAATATTTTAGATGTCAATATTTTATCTACTTTTTCTTCTCTATCTGTTGATTTTTTAGCAACATTAGAACAACACTTATCACTCAGTTTTTTAGCATAATCATAGTTGATTTTAGTAAATTCATCCCTTATTTTCTGTTTATTTATATCACTTGGAATCTTTTTCTTTACTTCATTAATAGCATTTATTGAATCTTTATCTACATAATTACTCATAGATTCAAATATACTTTCATCACCATCAATAAGTCTAAGACCCAACCATCTAGAATTTATACCTGGTATAATATTATCTAATTCTGGTTGAATTGATTTTACCATATCTTCTATATTTTCACTGTATTTAACAGGTTTATTATTTAACTTATATTTATCAAAAGATACATCATTTAAAGTATCTAATAGTTCATCCATACCAGAACCATTTCTTGCAGCAGTTAAAATAACTGGAATACCAAGAGAATTCTCTAGAATCTCTTTATCAATAGTAATTCCTTTTTTTCTAGCTTCATCTATTAAATTTATACATAAAATAACTTTATCTGTAAGTTCCATCACTTGAAATACTAAGTTTAAATTTCTTTCAAGACATGTAGCATCACATACTACTATTACTGCATCAGGATTGCCAAAACATATAAAATCACGAGCCACAATTTCTTCTTGTGATAAGGCGAATAAAGAATATGTTCCTGGTAAATCTATTAATGCATATTCGGCATTTTTATATTTAAAATTACCACGAGCTGTAGCTACAGTTTTTCCTGGCCAATTTCCAGTATGCTGTCTAAGCCCTGTAAGATGATTAAATACAGTACTTTTACCTGTATTTGGATTACCAGCCAATGCAATTACAAACTGGTCTTCTTTGTTGTCTATATCAAACATGTCTTTTAAAGAACTCATTTTAGTTGAGTTATGTGTCAACCCCATATTAATATCCTCCTGCTAGAAAATTTTAAATGTCAGAAACTAATATTAAGCTACTTTCTTCTTGTCGTAGAGCTATCTTACTGCCTCTGATTTTATAGACGGTTAAATTATTTTTTGGACCTTTTCTAACTACATCTATAACAGCTCCTCTAGTAAGACCAAGCGCTAACATTCTTTCTCTTAAATTACCACTAGACAATATATCTTCAACTTTGACAGATTTTTTCACTTGAATATCGTTAAGGTTTTTCATAGTAGCACCTCCATGCATGAAATTTAGCCTGAGCTAATCTTCTTATTCTAAACTATGCATTATATTACTACCTTGTTACTTTTACAAAAAAAGATAGGCAAGATGCCTATCACAAAGTTGGGTATAATTCTTACTTTTGGGGAAAGTAGAATATAGAATAAAAATTAACACTTTGAATCTATATAATTATTGAATTTTGATAATAAAAAAATCAGAAAGCAAAAGCCTCCTGACTCTATGTAAGGTATTTTCAAATACCTAAATATCAATTCAATATATATAATTTATGCTTAAATTATATATTAACAATATTAGCTTGTCAACACTATAATCTCATTTTGATATGCTCAATGCCTGCCTCATCATATACTTCTGATATCTCCTTAAAACCACAAGATAAGTAAAGGTTCTTTATATAAGCTTGTGCTGATAAAGTTATATTATTTTCATGTAAATTAACTTTTATAAAATCTATAGCACAATCCATCATTTGTTTTGCTAAGCCCTTTTTCCTATGACTAGAAAGAACTAGAACTCTACCAATAGAAACATCATTATAAGAACTGTATTCTTTAGGAATTATTCTAGCATAAGCACAAATCAATCCATTATCTTTTAAAAATATGTGATAAGAGTTTTTATCTATATTATCATAATCGTTTAAGGAAAATATCTTTTGCTCACAAGCAAATACCTCATATCTTGATTTTGCTATTTCATAAAATTCATCTAAACTCAAATCATTAAAGTGTTTAATTTTAAACATAATAATTACCCCCCCCTAGTATATTATAAAACTGAATATTAAGATATATTATATCATTTCTAGCATAAATACTTTCATTAAAATTTATATTTATTAAAAATCTTTTAGAAAAGTGATATACTATATTAAAAATAAAACTTTAGTTAGAAAATTTATAATTTATGGAGGCTGTGTTTTGAATATTACTAAAAAATTAACTGAAGCAGCTTTATTGTCATCTTTATTCATAGTAGTAACAATTATAGCTGTAGGTACTGGATTTGGATATGCTATTTATTTAGATTTTATAGTACCAGTATTTTTTTGTATAATCTGCTTGAAATGTGATTTAAAGTATACTATTTTATCTGGAATTACTTCAATTTTAATAATTTCTCTAGTACTTGGAAATCTAGGAACTGGTATTTGGGCAAGTCAAAGTGTATTGCTTGGTACAATGTGTGGTTATCTAATAAATAAACCAACAATGGTTATGGACGATTTAGTATATGGCTCAATATTTGGAGTTATTGTAATGGTTTTCATTGATATATATGTTTCAGCACTAATAGGTTATAGTTTTATGAAAGAATTTCAAGGATATAGTAAATTGATTTATTTTAATGGATATACAAATTTTATTTATTATTTGATGATAGCATTATTTCCTTTTGGGATGGTGTTTTGCATATATTTATTAAGTTTGATTTTGGGGAATAAATTGCATATTTTAGACTCTAATTCCTTAAAAAAGTTTTTAATATTTAAGAATTTTAGAAGTTTAAATCAATTTCTGTGTTGTTCAAAGAAAGTTTTTTACATATGTGTTTCTTATTTAGTCATTTTTCAAGTTGTAAAGCTATTGAATATTAAGGTTGATTTTGTTTATTTAAAAACAATCTTCATATCAACTGCCTATCTATGTGTCTATTTTATTATTAGAGATTCATGTATGTCACTGCAAAATTTTATGATAGCAAAATTTAAAAAATTATTGTATGCTAGAATTTCTTTTTTAATAATAATTTTATTATTGTTTTTTATGTTTAATGTAACTGTTATCAGTTTAATAATTATAAATGCATTTTTAAATAAGAAAATAAATATAAGATTGAGTCAGAGTAATATCGTCAATAAACAAATAAATATTTTAATTGAAAAATAAACCTTAGGTTTTGGTAAAAAATATAAAAAAATAGTATAATGTAAAAAAACATGTGTATAATAATAAAAAAGGTTGACAAAATATAAAAATAATAATATATTATGAGTAAGTTAAGAAAAATTTCTTGTAATTGATGAAATAATCTGAATATGCAAATGCTATGAAGAGAAGAAGTAGGCCTAGATTTTATTTAACAGAGAGTTCCAGTTTGGTGAGATGGAATAAATTGATTTAGTTTGAATACATCTCAGAGCAATATCTCTGAAAGATAACAACCATTAAGAGATATCGGATTAGTACACGTTATAGTACACGAGTATATGTAAATTGTACTCTAAGAGATTAGTATCGTGAGATATTGATGAACTAAGGTGGTAACACGTAAGCAAAGCTTTCGTCCTTTTAATAGGATGAAAGCTTTTTTTATTATAAAAATAAAATTATAGATTATATAAATATTTTAGGAGGAATGAAAAATGAAATCGATAGACGAGCAAATGCGAATAATTATGAAGGGTGTAGACGATTTAATAGATGAAAAAGAGTTAAGAGAAAAGCTTATTAAATCAGAAAAAGAAGGAAAACCTATGATAGTAAAATTGGGTCTAGACCCAAGTGCTCCAGATATACATTTAGGGCATACAGTAGTTCTTAGAAAGATGAAACAATTACAAGATTTAGGTCATCAAATAGTGATAATAATTGGAGATTTTACAGGAAAAATTGGAGACCCAACTGGAAAGTCTAAGGCTAGAAAAGCTTTAACAACAGAGCAAGTTCTTGCAAATGCAAAAACTTATGAAGAACAAATTTTCAAAGTTTTAGATAAAGAAAAAACTATCGTAAGATTTAATAGTGAGTGGTTAGCTAAATTAAATTTTGAAGATGTAATAAAATTAGCTGCAACTATTACTGTTGCAAGAATGTTAGAAAGAGAAGATTTTAAAAAGAGATATGAAGGACAAATGCCGATATCAGTACATGAATTCTTCTATCCATTAATGCAAGCATATGATTCTATAGCATTAGAAGCTGATATAGAACTTGGAGGAACTGACCAAAGATTTAATTTACTAATGGGAAGATCATTACAAAGAGAATTTGGTATGGAGTCTCAAATAGTAATAATGATGCCTTTAATAGAAGGATTAGATGGAAAAGAAAAAATGAGTAAGAGTTTAGGTAACTACATTGGAATAGATGAAGAAGCGGGAATAATGTACCAAAAATCTATGGAAATTCCTGATGAGCTTATAATTAAATACTATAATTTAGTAACTGATGTTCATCCTGATGAAGTTAATAAAATAGAATCTCAGTTAAAAGAGGGTTCAGTAAACCCAAGAGATATAAAAATGAATTTAGCAAGAGAAATAGTAACATTATATCATGGAGAAGAATCTGCTAAAGAAGCTGAAGAAAGATTTAAATCTGTATTCCAAAAAGGTCAAATACCTGAAGATATACAAACAATTCAAGCTAATGAAGATGGATTTGATTTAATTGAAGTATTAGTTGCTAATGAAATTGTTAAGAGTAAGAGTGAAGTTAGAAGATTAGCTTCTCAAGGTGGAATAAAGGTAAATGGTGAGAAAGTAGAGGACTTAAGTACTATTGTAAAAGAAAGTGAATTAGTTGTTCAAATAGGAAAGAAAAAATTTGTGAAAATTGAGCTAGTAAAATAAAATAAAAGCAAGTTCATTGAGTATAAAAGTATAATCAATGAACTTACTTTTTTATTATATTAAAGTTTTAAATTGATAACCATTGTCTTTAAAATATGTTATAATTTGGTCTAATGAATTTACTGTCTCTTGCTTGCCATAAGTATCATGCATTAAAAGAACGACCATTTCTTTACCTTCAGAAGATTTTTTTGCATGTTCAAATAACTCTTGAGCATTTTTCTTTTTACCTTCTGCATCAGCATTTAAAGCATTCCAATCGATTGATGCCATGTTTTTCTCTTTTAAGTAGTTTCCTAGAGGATCCATATTTTTCCATGACATATATCCACCTGGGCATCTAACTACTTTTGAGGAAAAATTCTTTCCTAAAACTTTTTTCATAGCTTCATCAGTTTTGTTGAGTTCATTTACGAATGTGTCAAGATTTAAACTTCTGCCGGGATACAGTTTTTTATAGTCATGAGTATAAGAGTGATGAGCTATTGCATTTCCTTCATAAAATGTTCTTTTTAAAATTTCATTAGCCCCTTTTCTTTCAAGAGAATCACCTTTAATGAAGAAAGTTCCTCTAACATCATGTCTTTTCAAGATATCTAGAACCTGTGGAGTATTAGTAGTAGATGGTCCATCATCAAATGTAAGAAAGACTATCTTTTCTCCATTGTTTGAATAGTCATATTTGCTAAGTTTGTCCCAAACTAATTTTGCATCATATCCATATTCTTTTGCGGCTTCTTTTTTTGCCCCAATAATAGGTTCATTTTTTTCTTTTTCAATTCTTTCTTTTTCTAATCTTTCGGCTTTAAGTCTTTCTTGAGTTTCTTTAATTTCTTTTTTTCTAGACATATCCGCCCATGCCATAGAAAAAATACCAATAACTATTACAACAATTATAGTAAGTGTAACAGTTTTCTTTTTTCTTTTTTTTACCATGATTACAGCATTCCCCCTTTTGTCGAACTGTATCAAAAATATATTACAATTATATCGAAGAACGTAGAAAAAGTAAACCGACAAAGTTGTAACTAAGATAACTAAAATGTAACTTATATGACATTATTTGCATAGTATTAAAGTATCATAGATATTAAAATTATCTATAAAAAAATTTAGTATAAGTAAAAAAGATATAAAAAATATAAAAATTTATTAAAAAGGTGTTTACAAAAAATGATTAATATATTACTGTTAAATAGTGGATACAAATTTGAGCTCAAAATGGATATAAATTTAGATTTAAAATACTGAAAAAATTTACTATATTAATTTATAGTAATGCTTATAGAAAAACTCTCTTGCTGTTTAGGGGGTTTATAATTTTGCAAAAAAATAAAAAGGAGGGGGCTTTATTGAAAAAATACTTTGGAGAAATAGGACTAATATTTATAGCAATTATATGGGGAAGTGGCTTTGTAGCAACCCAATTTGCATTAGACGGTGGGCTTACACCTCTACAAATCATAACTTTAAGATTTTTCTTGGCAGCTGTAATTATGAGTTTTCTGTTTTTTAAACAGATTCGTGCCAATATGGGAAAAAAATTATTAAAAGCAGGAGGACTTTTAGGAATATTTTTATTTCTAGCCTTCACAGTACAGACTATTGGACTTATGTACACTACGCCATCCAAGAATGCATTTATAACAGCAGCAAATGTTGTAATAGTTCCATTCATAGGATTCATAATTTATAGAAGGAAACTTGATAAGATAGGAATGATAAGTAGTTTAGTAGCTCTTATAGGGATAGGAATACTTTCTTTAGAAGCAGATTTCTCTATTAATTTTGGAGATTTACTAACACTTATATGCTCATTGGGATTTGCATTTCATATATTCTTTACAAGTGAATTTGCAAAAGATAACAACCCAATGGCATTGACAGCTGTTCAATTTACTGTAGCGTTTTTAATGTCTTTAATAGTTCAAACATTTGCAGGTCAATTAAAAATGGAAGCTGAATTATCTGGTTATATGGGAACTATGTACCTAGCTGTATTTAGTACTACAATTGGATTTTTGTTTCAAACTATATGTCAAAAAAGAGTTGATGGAACTAGGACAGCTATAATATTATCTACAGAAGCTGTATTTGGTACTATATTTTCTATAATAATTCTAAAGGAACTTATTACAGCAAAATTGGTTATTGGTAGCATCTTGATATTTGTTGCAATCATAACAGCAGAAACTAAATTATCTTTTTTAAAGAGCAAAAAAGTGAAACTTAAAGACTCAAAAGAGTCTTCATTAGAAAGTATTTAATAGGACAATTATTTCCTAATTAATCGAATAAATTATATATTATGTAGAAATTTGACATCAAAACTTGGTTGATACTGATGTTTCAAAGTGATAAAATTAATTAGGAAATAAATTTTATTTTTAGTGTTTAAACTACAAAGCCCGGGGTATATATATTCTTGTAGCAAGTTATTAAACTTAAAAATAAAAAATTAATTATATAAAATTGGGAGGAAGTTAATTATGAAAAAATTTGTTTGTACAGTATGTGGATATATACATGAAGGAGATGCTGCACCAGCACAATGTCCAGTATGTAAAGTTGGAGCTGATAAGTTTGAAGAAATGAAAGGCGAAATGGTTTGGGCTGATGAACATAGAATAGGAGTAGCTCAAGGTGTAGATGCAGAAATAATCGAAGGATTAAGAGCTAACTTTACTGGTGAATGTACAGAAGTAGGAATGTATTTAGCAATGAGTAGACAAGCTGATAGAGAAGGTTATCCAGAAGTAGCAGAGGCTTATAAGAGAATAGCTTTTGAAGAAGCTGAGCATGCTGCTAAATTTGCAGAACTTCTTGGAGAAGTTGTAGTTGCAGATACAAAAGAAAACTTAAGAGTTAGAGTTGATGCTGAGTATGGTGCAACTGATGGAAAATTAAAATTAGCTAAGAGAGCTAAAGAATTAGGATTAGATGCTATACATGATACAGTTCATGAAATGTGTAAAGATGAAGCTAGACATGGTAAAGCATTCTTAGGATTATTAAACAGACATTTTGGAAAATAATAATTAAAACAATAGATTAAAAGGAGAAACTTTGGTTTCTCCTTTTTTAAATTATACAAATAAAGTGCTGTGATAAAAGGATGGAGATAATATGAAGTCAGTATCTGTTAGGAGTTGTAAAACTTACAATTATGAAGAGGTAAAGTTATCTATTGAAAAAAATTTAGAGGATATTGGTGGTATAGATAAGTTTGTTAAAAAAGGAAGTAAAGTACTTATAAAACCAAATTTATTGATGAAAAAAAAGCCTGAAGAAGCTACAACGACACATCCTATGGTTGTAAGAGTTGTATGTGAAAAGCTTTTAGAGTTAAATTGTGACATTACAATAGCAGATAGTCCTGGTGGTCCATATAGTCAAAGTTCTCTTAAGAGTATTTATAAGGCATCTGGAATTGAAACAGTAGCAAATGAGTTGGGTATCAAGTTAAATTATGATGTTTCAGATGTTAAGATACATAGTGAAAAAGCATATGTTCTAAAATATATGGATATTATTAAACCAATAGTAGATGCAGATTACATAATAAATCTTTGTAAATTAAAGACACATGTAATGGCAACTTTTACTGGTGGTACAAAAAACTTATATGGATGTATAGCAGGCTTGAAAAAAGCAGAAATACATTATAGATTTCCTACAGAAGAATTGTTTTGTGAAAATGTACTTTTAGATATTTGTGATTATGTAAAGCCAACATTGACAATTATGGATGGGATAGTAGGTATGGAAGGTGATGGACCTTCAGCTGGAACTACTCGAGAAATAGGTGTCTTATTAGCATCACAAAATCCGTATGCCATAGATGTTGTTGCATGTAAAATTATAAACTTACTTCCAAATAGAGTTGCTACAATTAGAGGGGCTATTAAAAGAGGGTATATACAAGGAGATTTTTCAGATATTGAGATTTTAGGTGAAGACATAAATGATTTAATTATAAAAGACTATAAGGTTCCAAATGTAAGTAAAGATTTAAGACTATTTTCTGTAAAACTACCAAAATTTTTAAATGAACCTATTTCAAAGCTTATAACACCAAAGCCTGTGGTTAGATTTCAAGATTGTATAAAATGTGGAAAATGTAAGGAAGCTTGCCCTGCAAATACTATAGAAATGGGAGATAAGGGTGCTATTATAGACCTAAGTAAATGTATAAGATGTTACTGTTGCCATGAACTTTGTCCTAAAAAGGCTATTGATGTCAAACGTAATTTTGTATTTAAGTATGTAAAATAATGTATAATATTATATGAGTCTAGATAAATGAAAAGTATAAAGGAGAAACAAGATGATTTTAATTAAAAATGGTAGAGTAATAGACCCTAAAAGTCAAAGAGATGAGAATGTTGACTTAATAATAAAAGAAAATAAAATTTATAAAATAGGTAAGTTTGATGAAAGTGATGAATATGAAAAAGTAATAGATGCTAGTGATAATGTAGTTGCACCAGGTTTAGTAGATGTTCATGTACACTTTAGAGACCCAGGACTTACATATAAAGAAGATATAGAGAGTGGAGCTAAAGCTGCTGCTAGAGGTGGATTTACAACAGTTATATGTATGGCAAATACAAATCCAATTGTAGACAATGAAGATACTTTTAACTATGTTAAAGAAAAGTCAAAGAATGCATGTATAAATGTTTTACAAGCAGCAGCTATAACTAAAGGATTTGAAGGGAAAGAGCTAGTTGATATGGAAACTCTTAAAAAAGCTGGTGTACCAGGATTTACTGATGATGGATTACCTTTAATGGATAGTAATCTAATTATGGAAGCAATGATTAAGGCAAAAGAGTTGGATGTACCACTTAGTTTTCATGAAGAAGACCCTTCTTTAGTTGGAAATCCAGGTGTAAATGCAGGAAAGATAGCTTCAGAACTTGGTTTAAAAGGTGCATCAACTGTAGCAGAAGATGTTATGGTAGCTAGAGACTGTATGTTGGCACTAAAGACTGGTGCTAAGGTTGATATACAACATATAAGTTCTGGGGTATCTGTTGATATGGTTAGATTTGCAAAATATCTGGGTGCAAATGTGGTTGCAGAGGCTACACCACATCACTTTACATTGACAGAGGAAGATGTATTAGTGTTTGGAACAAATGCAAAAATGAATCCACCCCTAAGAAGTAAGTGGGATAGAGATAAGATTATAGAAGGATTGAATGATGGTACTATTGAAATAATAGCAACAGACCATGCACCTCATAGTGAAGAAGAAAAAGACAGAGAGTTTATAAAAGCTCCAAGTGGAATTATTGGGCTTGAGACTTCTCTATCTCTTGGAATAACAAATTTAGTGCATAAAAATCATCTTAGTATGATGCAGTTAATAGAAAAAATGTCTACAAACCCTGCAAAATTATACAATTTGAATATTGGATTTATAGAAGAAGGGGCAGTAGCAGATATTGTTATATTCAACCCTGAAGAAGAATGGACAGTTGAAAGCTTTGTTTCTAAAGCTGATAATTCACCATTTAAAGGGAAATCTTTATATGGGAAGGTTAATTATACAATATGTAATGGAGAGATTGTATATAACGCTTAATCTATGGTTATTTTTTAAAGGCAGTGAATACAATGATTGAGAGTAAAAGACTATATATTAGAAAAATGAATCATAATGACTTTAAGGAAATAAGCAAAATGCTACAAGATGTAGAGGTAATGTATGCATGGGAGCATGCTTTTTCAAATGAAGAAGTTATAGAATGGATTGATAAAAACATACAAAGATATGAGAATGATGGATATGGATATTTTACAAAAATTGTTGAAACATTAGACTATAATCCAAATTGGAAGTATGAGTTTGAAAAATTAAAGTGTACACTAGAAAATATATTAGGAGGTTCAATTTTAAAAATAGAACATGTTGGTAGTACATCTATTGAAGGGCTTTCAGCAAAGCTAAGATTGGATGTCGATATAGTAATTGAAAACTATAGTTATTTAAATGAGGCTATAGGTAAACTAGAAAATTAGGGTATGGAAATCTTAAGACTAAATACAGATAAAGTTAAAGAGTATTCTAATTTAAAGAAAAAACTAGCAAAACTTTATAGGTATGATGTTAACTCTTACTGTGATAATAAAACAGATTTTATAAGAGGGATAATAGATTAGAAATTAAATAACGCACTACTATATTTGAAAAAGATTAATCTCTTAATCAATCATATATAATAGTGCGTTATATATTTAAGTATGTCCTATATATGCAAATCTAAAAATCACAAATCTTTATATAACATCTACTTATAAATTGCCTTTATAGGGTCTAGTTTAGAGGCTTTAAAGGCTGGTATCAGACCAAATACAACTCCAGTTAATATAGTAGCTACAATTGCATAAAATAAGCTGTTTAAGCTAGGAATGGCCTCAAATCCAATATATTTAGAAACATAGTTGGTAGCAGTAAATCCAACTATAGTTCCTAAAATTCCACCACATACTGTTATAAAAACAGCTTCAACTAAAAATTGAAATAATATAGACCTAGGTTTTGCACCAATAGCACGTCTTATACCAATTTCTCTTTGTCTTTCCATAACAGATACATACATTATATTCATTACACCAATACCACCAACAAACATTGCAACTACAGTTATTATAGACACATATTTGTTTACATTAGAATTAATGCTTTCAAGATAAGCTGTTTGCTCAGTTGGGTCTGGTGTAGTATAAGAGCCATTGATACCAGGGTGCATCTCATATAATTTAGCTATAACATTGTTTGCAACTTCATTTACATTATAACCTTTAGAAGACACTAAGTCTAACTGATAAATTTCGTTTGAATAAGAATTTTGACTCATTAAACTGTCAAAAGCCTTTTTGGGTATAAGGGAAGTAGTAAATTGCATATCTTGATATCCTCCAAAAAATCCTCCAGCTTGGTTTTGCTGAGAATCATCTAATACCCCTATTATTTCAAATATAGTTCCATTTATGTTGATACCATGACCTAAGGCATCTTCTGGATTTTCAAAAATTTCACTTGTACTTTGTAATGTAAGTAAAATTACTTTTCTTTTTTCATCATCTAAAGAAAAATCTCTACCACAAATTAAATTTATTTTAGAATCTTTTTTTACTGGTTCAACATCAACATACGCAGTTTTTTTATCAAAAGATGCTTGTGAAGAGTAAGTTGAATCAAGATTAAATCCATCTCTTGAAGGAGCGATTCTTTCTACTCCTTCAATAAATGATAATCCTTCTAAGTCTTTTGCATTAAATGGTTTTAAAAATATACTCATATCATCAGTAAGACCTGTGTTATCAGCCGATTCAAATGAAATAGTAGTTTTATTAGGGTTTACATTATTTACAGATTTCTTAATTTCTTTTTGAAATCCATTACCTATAGAACTAACAAGTATTACTGAAGTTATTCCTATTATAATCCAGAGTAAAGCTACGAAGACACGAAGTTTGTGACCTTTTAAATTAGCCAAAGAATTTTTTAATAAACTCATGATTACACCTCCGAAGTAAACACACCATCTTTAAGTCGTATAACCTTAGTTGCATACTTAGTTAAATCTTGATCATGTGTAACCATTATTATAGTCTTACCTTGTTTGTTAAGCTTTGTTAAAAGCTCCATAATTTCTCTGCTAGTTTCACTATCTAATGCTCCAGTTGGTTCATCTGCAAAGATTATTTGAGGGTCATTTGACAAGCAACGTGCAATTGCTACACGCTGTTGCTGACCACCAGATAATTGAAGAGGTTTCTGTTTAAGTTTGTCCAAAAGCCCAACAGAGTTTAACTTATCTTTAACAATTTCTTCTCTTTCAGATTTTTTTAGCGTTTTATTGTAAATTAGAGGTAACTCTACATTTTGATATACATTTAAAGTTTCTATTAAATTAAATTGTTGGAAAACAAATCCAATATTAATATTTCTAAAAACAGAACGTTCATTTTCACTCAAATTAGTTACATCTGTTCCATCAAATATATATCTTCCTTCATCAAATACATCTAGAAAACCTAAGATATTAAGTAAAGTGGTTTTACCACTACCAGATTTACCCATTATCATAACAAATTCTCCAGATTCAATTTCTAAATTTAAAGATTTTAAAACATGTAATTCATCTTTCCCTACTTTGTAATACTTTTGAATATTTTCTAATTTAATTAACATATGTAAATTAATTCACATCCATAGTAACTTCTTCTACTTTTTTGTTTGGAGTAGCATCTCCATTATTAGAACCAGCAGTTACGCCATCGCCTTGAACTGGGTCTCCTTCTTTCATTTCTTTAGTAGGGTGTTTTATTACTATATCTCCTTGTTCAAGTCCTCCTCTAACTACAGCAAAATCATCATTTTGACTTGCTACATCTACAATTTGCTTTTTCAATATACCATCTAAATCCTTAAATACATATGAGTGTTTTTTGTCTTTAAGTACACAAGATGATGGTATTTTAAAGCTTGAATTGGCTACTTCAAGTGATGCTTGAAGATGGAATCCATTTACTAATCCTTCTTGATTATCAAATGCTATGTTTATATCATAATAAGACAGAGTATTCTGCTGAGCTCCCATCTCAGTATTTGGAGTAGATGGTTTGTCAGATATAAAACTTATTCTACCAGTAAGCTTTTGGTCAGTTGAGAAAACTAATATATTAACCATTTGGTCAACCTTCATTTTAGGTAAATCTTGCTCACTTGCCTGTCCTTTCATATAAAACTCTAGACCTTGAATAGTCATAAAGGAGACTGGTTGGTCTGGGTTTCCAGTTTGGTCATTCAAGTATACTGTGCCATCAAAAGGAGCAGTAACTCTGCCATATGCTTTTTTATCCAGAGAAGCTATCTGAGAGTTTAAAGCAGTTATTTGCGCATTTATAGAAGCAATAGCATCTCTATTTTCAGCAATATTAGAAAGTGATATTTTTTGTTTTTTGTATTGACTAAGCTGTGATTTTAAACTATCTATTTCTGCTATTATAGTTGGATTTTTAGTAGTAAAAAGAAGGTCTCCTTGATTTACTTTTTGACCATTTGTAACATTAACATTACTTAGCTCATAATCTCCAGACATATTGAAATCCTTAGTTTGCTTAGGAACAACCATACCATTTATAAATATTTTCTCATTTTCAGGAATAGTATATGTTTCGATAAAGTTTTCCTTAGCTTGTAATTCAGTGTTTTTTGAATCAACATAAGCAAGCACTCCTAAAATTAAAAGTATAATTACTACTATTCCTGCATATATTTTGAATTTTTTATTTTTAAAGGGATTGCTTTTAAAACCCTTATTTTTAGCTTTGAAGCCACTACTTCCAAAACTGTTACTTCTAAAGTTGTTACTTTTAAAGCTGCTATTTCTAAATTTTTTATTTTTAAATTTTTTTAGAAAAGACATGTCTTCCTCCTTTTTATAAAAACTATTTATTATATACTGGGATGTACATATAGAATTACTATTAAGAAGTCTGTTGAATATAAGTTAATGGAAATAAACTATCAATACTAAGATGCTATAAATCACATTTGAATGTAATAGTAAATTTTGTATATTGATTGTACTCTGAATCTACATCAATTTTATGACCGAGTTTGTCACAAAGTTCTTTCACTAAATAAAGTCCAAGTCCTGTAGATTTAGAATTATTTCTTCCATTATTACCTGTAAATCCCTTATTAAATATTCGATTTAAATCTTCTTTTTTTATACCACAGCCAGTATCTTCCACTCTTAATTGTAAATAATTTTTGCTTATTTTGCAATAGATATATATTTTATCTCCTAATGAAGAATATTTTAGGGAATTACTCAATAATTGCTCGAATATGAAGTAGAGCCATTTTTCGTCTGATAAAATTTTAAAATTCAAATTATTTAATTTTAAAATAATTTTTTTTGAAATAAAATACTTTGAATATTTTCTTATGATATCCCTAATAATCTTTTCAATATTTACCTCTTGAATCAAAAAATCTTTATGAAAATCTTCAAGTCTTGATAAATATAAAATTTTTTCAACAGAATTTTCAATTCTAAATATTTCACTATCTATATCATCAGAAATTTTTTCATCAATTAAATTTTCCTTTTGTTCGAGAATAAGTTTTATTATCGCTATAGGCATTTTTATATCATGCACCCACATATTCAAAATCTCTTTATTTTCTTCAAACTTCTTAATATTATTGTTTATTATGCTATTACACTGATATTGATAATTTTTAATGATGTCCAGATATATTTTTTCTTCTTTTTTACATTTAACTAACTTTATATCATTCATATTAATTTTGAATGTGTCATTGTTTATGTTATCTAAAAATTTATTCTTCTTAATGTAGCTAATGAGTAGATATAAAAATAAAAACACAACATTTACAATTAATATATACAAAATAGTATCAATTAGAAAAACATCTATGGGAGAAAATATAATAACTGCTATTGTAAAAATTAAGAAAGTAAAATTGTACACTAAAAATCCAAGTTTATCTTTAAGAAAATCTTTAAAGCTCATAAATTCACCTACTTAGAGTTGTTTTAACTGATTATATAACCCAATCCTCTTTTTGTCTCTATAAAATCTTCTATACCGATTTCATTTAATTTTGATCGAATTCTATTTATATTGACAGTTAATGTATTATCATCTACAAACCAATCACTATCCCATAATTTTTTCATGAGTTTGTTTCTACTGACTATCTGACCTTTGTATTTCATAAGTTCATGAAGAATTTTAATTTCATTTTTTGTTAGTTCAATAGTATTGTCTTCATAGCTTATGGTTGCAGTTGATAAATCTAAAGTAATACCATTGTGAACAATCTGATTTGAATTGTTCTCAACAAAATTATAAGTTCTTCTTAAAAGGGCATTAACTTTAGCTATTAAGACATCTATAGAAAATGGTTTTTGTATATAATCATCTGCACCTATATTCACACCCATTATTACATCCATATTAGAATTTCTTGAAGAAATAAAAATTATAGGGACTTTTGAAATTTTTCTTATTTCATTACACCAATGAAAACCGTCATAAAATGGAAGGTTTATATCCAATAAAACTAATTGTGGCTTATAGTTTCTAAACTCTCCTATTATATTTTCAAGATTTTCTATT
Source organism: Clostridioides sp. ZZV15-6383 (assembly GCF_020657735.1). Lineage (NCBI taxonomy): Bacteria > Bacillati > Bacillota > Clostridia > Peptostreptococcales > Peptostreptococcaceae > Clostridioides > Clostridioides sp. ZZV15-6383. The sequence continues at coordinate 21,419 of NZ_JAGWCV010000019.1, forward strand.
TGATGCACATCATGTCCCCATTTAGAAAGACATTCTGCTATGATATTCTTTAATGAAACATCATCTTCAATTACCATTATTTTAAACATTCTTACCTCCTAATTCAAAATAGTTATATTAACATAACTATATTCTACTTGATAAATTAAAATATTTCTACCTTATTGTTTAAAATAATTATATTAATATAAATATAATTTTGCTTTATAAATTATATTTTAAACATAATTACAATAAAAATGAAGAAATATAATGAATACTTACGAAAATGTAACTTTAAATTAATGTAATTAAATGTTTAAAAGCTATTTTAATATATATAATATATTTGTGAGAATTAATAAATAACTAATTGTGCTAAGAGGTGATTATTGACTATGGAAGAAATATTATCTGTTGAAAATATAAAAAAGGAGTATGGAATAAGAGGTTCAAAGCATGAGGCTCTAAGAGGAATAAATTTCAAGATTTATAAAGGAGAATTTGTTGGTATTATGGGTTCGTCTGGCGCTGGCAAATCAACTCTTTTAAATATTATTTCCACAATAGATTTACCTTCATCAGGAGATATTTATATAAATGGAAAGAATACTATCAAAATGAAGCAAAATGAATTGGCAGATTTTAGACGTGATAATCTTGGATTTGTGTTCCAAGACTCTAATCTTTTGGATACACTTACAATAAAAGAAAATATAATGTTACCTCTTTCTTTAAAGAATGAAAGAGTATCCGTAATAGAAAATAGAATAAAAGAAATTTCAAGAGAATTAAATATAGAATCAATATTAGGTAAATATCCTAGCGAAGTTTCAGGAGGAGAAAAACAAAGAGGAGCTGTCTGTAGAGCAATAGCAACAAAACCATCACTAATACTTGCAGATGAACCTACAGGAGCATTAGATTCTAAATCTGCAAGAAATTTGTTGAATTGTCTACTAAAATTAAATAAAGATAATAATAGAACGATATTAATGGTAACTCATGATGCTATAAGTGCAAGTTTTTGTAATAGGATACTCTTTATAAAAGATGGAATAATATTTACAGAAATTGTAAAAGGAGAAAGCAATAGAGAATTCTATAATAAAATAGTAAATACAGTTTCCTTAATTGGAGGAGTTAATAAAAATGAGTTTATTTAGAATTGCCATGCAAAATGTAAAAAATAGTTTTTTTAATTATTTACTGTACTTTATTTCAATTGTATTTAGTGTATTTGTATTTTTTAGCTTTAAATCTATAGAGTATAACGAAGCTTTAAACTCACTTGGGGAGAAAACGAGGATGAGTATTAACACAAGTTCAATTGTAATAGTGGTATTTGTTTTTTTATTTATATATTATTCAAACTCATTTTTCTTTAATAGACGTAGACGAGAGGTAGGTACCTATAGTTTACTTGGAATGAGGAAAAGTCAAATAGGGAAAATATTTTTATATGAAACTTTTTTGATGGGTACACTTGCAATATTAATAGGTATATTTTTAGGATTGTTATTTTCAAAGCTCATGACTATGATGCTTGTAAAATTAATGAACGAAATGATAGTAGTAAAGATGAATTTAAGTATAAAGGCCTTAGTTCAAACACTAGCTGTATTTTTAATAATATTCGTAGTTATTGGAGTAAGAAATACCATAGTTATCAGAAATAAGAGGATTGTAGAGTTATTTAATAAATCACCAGAAAAGTATAGAGTCAAAAAATTTATAAAGTTAAAAGGTATACTTGGAGTTTTATTAATAACTATCTCTTATTTAATGTCAATTAGTTATTTTATTGCTGAAAATATTATGCTTTCAGTTTTTATATTAATTACAATAATACCTGGAACTTTTTTATTCTTCTCATCAGTGATGTATATGATTATTGATACTATTAAGAAGAAAAAAAGTTTTTATTATAAGGGAAGAAATTTAATTGCCTTTTCTGAACTTGGATTTAAATTAAAGAGTAATAGTAGTGTATTGACTTCAATAGCAATATTAATAGCCACAAGTGTAACTATGCTAGGATTTACCATATCACTTTATTATGATATAGATAGGAATATAAATGAAAATTACAGATACAGCTATACTATAAATGCAGAAAATCCTCATGTAAATAATGAAATTGACAAATTATTATATAAATATAAAAAAGATAATAAGATAATCTTTGACAAGACAATAGAACTTATAGAAAGAGATGTAAATCTTGAAATGAATTATAAAAATGGAAATAGTTACAAAGAAGATAGAACTGATGTAGATTTTATTAGGGAAAGTGATTTTAAAAAATTAAGACAGTATCAGAATAATAGTTATGAAGAATTAACTTCAAAGGAATATGTGTATTATGTTTCTGATTCATATAAGAAAATACTTTTTAAAGATTTTGACATTAAAAAAATAAACATACATCTTAAAGATAAAAATGAGCATGATACAAATTTGCTTACAGTACAAAAAATCATCTTAGAACCAGAAATAAATTCACAAGCCACACTTGATTTAATTGTAGTAAAAGACGGAGTATTTAATCAATTAAAATCAAAAGGAAATTCCAGATTAATAAGATTAATTGACATAGAAAATGAAAAAAAAGAACTTGATTTAACTTTAAAATTGAAAAATACAGTGAATGAAAATATGCAATTTACTTACCCTTTTAACTTTACATCAAGTGCTGAAAGCTATAATAACCTGATAAAACTAAGTGGTCTTATGCTATTTATAGGGATGTTTTTATCTGTAGTATTTCTTTTATGCACAGGTAGTATAATATTGTTTAAGCAACTATCAAATATATATGATGATAAAAATCGATATATTATGCTAACAAAACTTGGAGCAAATAACAGGGATATTGAGAAAATAATATCAAAACAGTTAAAGGTTGTATTTTTATTACCACTAGTAGTAGGTACAATTCATAATTTATTTGCTATGTCAATTGTACAAAAGTTTATACCAAGGTCATTACTTACTCCAATTATTATAACTCTAGTAATTTACTATATAGGATACTTTGTATATTATTTTTTAACCTTAAAATATGCTCAAAATATGATAATGGAATAAATAATAACTTATTTTTTATTAAAAAATCCAAATTTTAGTAAAATAACTTATTTAAGTCAAGTAAGATATAAAATATTAGAATCAAGATTAGGATGTACTATAATGATGAAATTAACCTTTGAAAAAGTACATATTTTGTATCAGTTATATTACTTGATGTTATATAATAAATTTAAGCAAAATATCAAATAAAAAATGGCGAGGAGCTGAAATTTATGAAGTTTAATGCTTACCAACATAAATATTCATCAATAAGAAATGTCATGTATGCTAAAAATGGAGCAGTTGCAACATCAACACCGCTAGCATCTCAATCTGGGCTTGAAATACTAAAAAAAGGTGGAAATGCTGTTGATGCAGCAGTTGCAACAGCTGCAACATTAGCAGTAGTAGAACCTACAAGCAATGGGATTGGAGGAGATGCATATGCTCTTGTTTGGATAGAGGAAGAAAAACGCTTGTATGGTTTAAACTCTAGTGGTTTTGCTCCAGAAAAGATGGAATTAAAAAATTATAATAATATGAAAGAAATGCCAAAATATGGGTTTGGAGCAGTAACTGTACCTGGAATACCTGCAGCTTGGTCAGAACTAAATAAAAAATATGGTAAACTTAGTTTAATTGAATGTTTGTCTCCAGCAATAAACTATGCAAGAGATGGTTATGTAGTATCTCCTAATGTAGCTAAAGTATGGAAAAAATCATATGAACTATATGAAAAAGAGTTTATTGGAGAAGAGTTCAAACCATGGTTTGATACATTTTCTAAAGATGGGAAAGCTCCAGAAGCTGGAGATATATTTATATGTGAAGAACAGGCAAATACATTAGAAGAAATAGCAAATACTCAAGCTGAAAGTTTTTATAGAGGAAGACTTGCTGATAAAATAGATGAATATTCTAGAAAGTTTGATGGAGCTATAAGAAAGAGTGATTTAGAGCGTTTTTATCCAACATGGGTAGAGCCTATAAGTACAGAATACAAAGGGTATAAAATATTTGAAATACCACCAAATGGACATGGAATAACAGTTTTAATGGCACTTAATATATTAAAAGAGCTGGATATAGAAGGAAATATAGAAAATGTAGAAGATATACATAAAATTATAGAGAGTTTAAAATTAGCTTTTGCAGATTCTAAAACTTATGTAACTGATATAGAACATATGAAGGTAAAAATTCAGGAGTTACTAAACCAAGAGTATGCAAAAAAAAGAAGTTTATTAGTTGATAATAAAAAGGCTATGTATCCAAGTGCTGGAGAGCCATATTGTGGTGGTACAGTATATCTTTGTACTGCAGACAAGGATGGAAATATGGTTTCATATATACAGAGTAATTATATAAACTTTGGTTCTGGAATTGTTATACCAAATACTGGAATTGCTTTACATAGTAGAGGTAATAATTTTAATTTAGACCCTGAACACTATAACATAGTAAAACCATTTAAAAAACCTTATCATACTATAATACCTGGATTTTTAGGTAAAGAAGATAAAGCGATAGGGCCATTTGGTGTTATGGGAGCTTTTATGCAACCACAAGGACATATTCAAGTATTAACAAATATGATAGATTTTGGATTAAATCCACAAGAGGCACTAGATGCTCCAAGATGGCAGTGGATAAAAGGCAAGGAAATAGAAGTTGAACCAGAGATGCCAAAGCATGTAATAGATTCATTAATTGAAAAAGGACATGAAATAAAAGTAATTCATGATACTGTCGATATGGGACGAGGTCAAATAATATTCAAAACGGAACAAGAAAGTTATATTTGTGCGACAGAATCAAGATGTGATGGACATGTCGCAGTTTATTAATCTTATCAACTAGAAATATATACAATGAATTTAAAGAGTGTATGAAATAATAATTAAAGGCGAAAGTCTGCAATGACTAACGCCTTTGTAAAAATTAAAATAATATATATTAATTCTATATATTATTAATTTTATTCTTGACCAGTTTTAATTTCATTGTCGTCATAACTAATCCAGTCACTAAAACTACCAATATAAATCTTATGAGGTATATCAAGTTCTCTAAGGGCAAGACTGTTGACACAAGCAGATATACCTGACCCACAAGATAAAATTACTTCATCATAATTATTTAAATCTTTAAAGAAATCTTTTAAAAATTTTATGTCTTTAAGTGAGCCATTTTTAAAATCATTTTTTATCAAATCCTTACAAAAATAATTTTTTGCACTTGGTATATGACCAGCTTTTGAGTAAGCAGGTTCAATTAAACCTTGGTATCTTTCATTGGCACGACAGTCTATGATTACAGTATCTTCTTTGTATAATTTAGATTTAACATATTCCATTGGTACAACCAAATCATCATTTATATTTAGTTTGATTTCCTTACCTGTACAATTTGGGATATTTACTTTCTCTTCTAATTCTCCACCTTCCTTCACAAAAGATGTTATTCCTCCATCTAGTACATAGACATTATTAAGACCTAAGTGTTTTAATTGGAAAAATAATCTACAAGCTCCATTTAAATCTCCATCATCATAAGTTACAATCGTAGTGTCATTATCAACACCCATTTTTTCTAATTTTTCTTTTAATATTAAAGGGTCTTGTAAAGGATTTTTGCCACCATGTTCTTTTGCAGGAGATGATAAATCCTTGTCTATATCTAAGATGAAACTGCCTTTTATGTGCCCTTTTTTATAAGAATCAATGCCATAAGTTCTATTGATAAGGTCAAATCTACAATCTATAATGACTAGATTATCATTTTGTTCTAGTTTTGATATAAGTTCTTTTGCAGAAATAATGTTTTTCAAAGAACGTACCTCCTATGTTTATATTATTTTTATTTTAATTCATATTGATTATTAACTTTATAAACTAATATTATTATAATTTATTACATAAGTAAATAAATCTTTAGAAATTGTAAAAATTTTATATAAAAATTCAAATAATTAATGAATATTGAAAATTTTAGATATATAATAAAATAAGAGTATATTTTATACAATATGAAAGCTGATATTGCAATAGATTAAAGTCTTGTACACGCTTAGTTTTTAAAGAAATTAGTGTTATTATGAAAACCTAAGTTAACTTATTAAATAAATAATTGAATAAAAAATTTTTATTATGTATTTATAAAATTTTTGTTACAAATTTGGCATAATATAGTATACTTTAAGTGTGTATTAGGTTAAATCTATAACAAATCAGACATATGATATAGGACTTAACATTTATTGGTAGTCAAAAGAAATTTGTTAATATCAACCATTTGTAATTTGGGCAGTTATAATTACTTTACAGGGGGGATGTCCAATACAAAACAATTAATGAAGAACTAATATTATATTATAAAAAGTTATAGTTTTGTGTGTTTATGTTTTTAATTAAATTTAAAGTGAGAAAAATATATTTGTTAGAATGGAGAATGGCGAGATGAGTAATAAAATAGTTAGTAAGAGACAATTAACAGATAGTATTTATTTAATGGAAATAGAGGCACCTAGAGTTGCAAAATCTTCTCAACCCGGTCAATTTATAATAATTAAAAATGACGAAAAGGGAGAAAGAATTCCTCTTACAATAGCTGACTATGATAGAGAAAAAGGGACAGTAACTATTGTATTCCAAACAGTTGGTGCTTCAACTAAAAAGTTAGCAATGTTTGAAGAAAACGATTTTGTAATGGACTTTGTAGGTCCACTAGGACAAGCAAGTGAATTTATACATGAAGATATAGAAGAATTAAAAAATAAAAAAATATTATTTGTAGCTGGTGGAGTTGGTTCTGCTCCAGTGTATCCACAAGTTAAATGGTTTAAAGAGCATGGATTAGATGTAGATGTAATAATTGGTGCAAGAACTAAAGAATTAATTATATTAGAAGATGATATGAAAAAAGTAGCTAAAAATGTATACGTATCAACAGATGATGGAACATATGGATTTAATGGAAGAGTTACAGACCTATTAAAAGATTTAGTTGATAATCAAGGAAAAAAATACGACCAAGCAATAGTAATTGGACCAATGATAATGATGAAATTTATGTGCCAATTAACTAAAGAGCTAAACATACCTACTATAGTAAGTTTAAATACAATAATGATTGATGGAACAGGTATGTGTGGTGGTTGTAGGGTTAGTGTTGGAAATGAGACTAAGTTTGCCTGTGTAGATGGTCCAGAATTTGATGGACATTTAGTTGATTTTGACCAAGCAATGAGAAGACAATCTATGTATAAGACTCAAGAGGGAAGAGCTATGCTAAAACTTGAAGAAGGCGATAGTCATCATCATAGTAATTGTGGATGTGGAGGTAACAAATAATGGATGCTAAAAAAGTAAAAGTACCAGTCAGAGAACAAGAACCTGCTGTGAGAGCAACAAATTTTGATGAAGTTTGTTTAGGATATAATAAAGAAGAGGCTATGGCAGAAGCTAATAGATGTCTAGCTTGTAAAAAACCAAAATGTGTAGGTGGATGTCCAGTAGGAATTGATATTCCAGGATTTATAACAAAAATTAAAGAAGATGATATAGAAGGTGCTGCTAAGGTAATAGCTAAGAGCAGTTCATTACCAGCTGTTTGTGGTAGAGTATGCCCACAAGAAAGTCAATGCGAAGGTGTATGTATACTTGGAATAAAATCAGATGCTGTATCAATAGGTAAACTAGAAAGATTTGTAGCAGATTGGTCAAAAGAAAATGATATAAATTTATCTGATACAGAGCCTAAGAAAAATCAAAAGGTAGCAGTAATAGGAAGTGGTCCAGCAGGTCTAGCTTGTGCTGGTGATTTAGCTAAAAAAGGTTATGATGTAACAATTTTTGAAGCAATGCATGAGCCAGGAGGAGTTTTAACTTATGGAATACCTGAATTTAGACTTCCAAAACAAGCTGTTGTTCAACCTGAAATAGATAATATAAGAAAATTAGGTGTAAAAATAGAAACTAATGTAATTGTTGGTAAAACAATTACAGTAGATGAACTTATAGAAGATGAGGGATTTGAAGCTATATTCATAGGCTCAGGAGCTGGTCTTCCAATGTTTATGAATATACCAGGAGAAAATGCAAATGGAGTATTTTCTGCAAATGAGTTTTTAACTAGAGTAAACTTAATGAAAGCTTATAGAGATGACTATGATACACCTATTAGTTCTGGTAAAAAAGTTGCTGTAGTTGGTGGCGGAAATGTTGCTATGGATGCTGCTAGAACTGCACTAAGATTAGGTTCAGAATCATATATAGTTTATAGAAGAAGTGAAAAAGAGCTTCCAGCAAGAGCTGAAGAAGTTCACCATGCAAAAGAAGAAGGTATTATATTTAATACATTAACAAATCCTAAAGAGATTTTAGTTGATGAAAATGGATATGTTAAAGGTATGGTTTGTATAAGAATGGAATTAGGAGAGCCAGATGATTCTGGAAGAAGAAGACCTATAGAAATAGAAGGTTCTGAATTTGTACTTGATGTAGACACAGTTATAATGTCACTTGGAACAAGCCCAAATCCATTAATATCTTCTACAACAAAGAGTCTTGATATAAATAAGAAGAGATGTCTAATAACAGATGAAAATGGTCAGACTTCTAAAGAAGGAGTGTTTGCAGGTGGAGATGCTGTTACTGGAGCGGCAACAGTAATATCTGCAATGGGTGCTGGTAAAACAGCAGCAACTTCAATAGATGAATACTTAAAAGCAAAAGTTAATGCTTAATCTGTAAATTAAAAAGACCAAGCTAGAACATAATTTCTGGCTTGGTTTTTTTTAGATTATGTAATAATGGGTTATTGTTTTAATATTCGATGCTAGGTAACATAATTCTGTCTAATTGTGATAAAATAGTATACAATAAAGGTTTTGTAAGGAGGGAATAATATGTTGCCAATAAAATCATATTTGTCAAATCCAATATTAGATAACAAAAAAACAAGGTGTACAATTGATGGTATTTTAATATGAAAAGAAAAGAAAAAGTATTTGATGGTCTAGTTTTTAAGCATATATTAATTTTACTGATGCTGTTAGTATTGATTGACCTTACAAGCACAATCATATATGCAAGTAATTCTATAGAAGTTACTTCTAGAAATATGACTGTGGCATCAAAAAGAGAACTTGAAGACTATTTAAAAGTAAACACATCTTTATTAAAAGCTCTTAGTCAAGAGGAGAGATTTTCTACTAGTGAAACATCTTTAATTGAAAAAGGAAAATTATTAAGACCATATCAAAAAGAATACAATCTTTTTATGATTGGTATAACAGATAAAAAAGGAAACACTTCAAGTACATATAGGGAAAAAGTTGGCTCAATAAAAGATAAGCCTAGTTTTGAGAAAGCAATTAAAACAAAGCAGGTAGTAGTATCAGATATTGAGATTAGTAATGTGACAGGTGATAAAGTATTTATTATATATGTGCCTATTATAAAAAATAATGAGGTGATTGGAACTATTTTTGCTTCTTTTTACTTTCAAGATGTAAATAAGATAATAAATAGAAGTAACTTTGATGGTTCTATTAAATTTCTAATGATAGATAAAGATTATACCATTATTTCTCATCCAAATAAAAAGTATGTAAATGATAAAAGAAAAATGTTTACTTTAGAAGGAAACATTATAGGAACTACTAAAAATAAAATCTTAAAAAATATAGATGAAAAGCATCAAAGTAATTTTTTATCTTGGTATAATTGGAGATTATATGATGTAAGATATGCAAACATTAAGGGAACTAATTGGACTTTAGTATCAAAATGTAATATATTTAAGTACTTTAAAAGTCTAATAATTAATTTTATAATCAAATTGTATTTCTATATAGTAATATTTATGATATTGTGGAAATTAAGTAATGCTAAGTTAATAGAGCAACTTAAAAAATTGGCATATTATGATTCTTTAAGTGGAATAAAAAACAAAGAAAAGTTTAGAAAAGATTCTATGTATATTTTAAAGAATTATTATCAGGATGATTTTTACTTAGTACAATTAGATGTTAATAAGTTTAAATACATAAATGAGATGTTTGGCTATGCTGAGGGAAATGAGATATTAATGCATATTGCACATGTTTTAAATAATAATATAAGTAAATATGAAATTTGTGCTAGGATGGATAATGACCATTTTATATTATTGATTTCTTGTAGTACTGAAGATGAACTTTTAGATAGATTGTCTAAAATAAATAATGAAATTTGCAATTTAAGCACTATTAATTCGTCTAAATATAAAATTGTTATATCGAGTGGAATATATAAGATTACTAAAAAAGATGATATTCAAAAGATTGACTTATTAATTGATAGAGCAAATATTGCAGCAAAAACTAAAAAGGACAAATATGAACATTCATATTCATTTTTTAATGAAGAGACAAGAAATCGATTGTATAAGGAAAAACGATTGGAAGATAATATGAATAAAGCTCTAGAAAAAGGTGAATTTATAGTGTACTATCAGCCTAAGTATAGTCTAAATGATGGAAATGAAATTGAAGGAGCAGAAGCCTTGATAAGATGGAATAGTCCAGAAATGGGATTTATTTCACCTATAGATTTTATACCTTTATTTGAAAAGAATGGTTTCATTGTAAATATTGATATGTTCGTATTTGAAGAAGTATGCAAGACCTTAAATAAGTGGATAAATAAAGGGTATACTCCTGTACCAATTTCTGTGAATATGTCTAGAGTTCATTTATATAGGAGTAATTTTATAGAAAATATAACTGATTTGATAAATAAATACGATATATCTCCTGAGTTTATCGAACTTGAACTAACAGAAAGTATTGTATTTGATAATTTAAACATATTGATTAATATAATGAAGAAGATTAAAGAAATAGGATTTCTTATATCAATGGATGACTTTGGTTCAGGATATTCATCTTTAAATCTATTAAAAGACCTTCCTTTCGATGTTTTAAAATTAGATAGAGTGTTTTTAATTGAAACAACAGATACAAAACGTGGAAAAATTATTATTTCTAAAATAGTGGAGATGGCAAAGGCGATTAATATTAAAGTAATCTGTGAAGGAGTAGAAACTTATGAGCAAGTAGAGTTTTTAAAAGAAATAGGTTGTGATAAGGTTCAAGGATATTTATTTGCTAAACCTATGGTATTAGATGAATTTGAAAATAATTTAAACTTTAAATTTAACTGATGACAATTAATTATTGGATTATAGAATACCCTAACAATTGACTTACAAATATGTAAGCTAATTGTTAGGGTATTTTTATGGTTAAAGCAGTATGTTCACGATATTATAGTATTGTAATAAAAATAAAAAAATTATGGAGAATATAAAATGAACATATTAAGTATTAGAAATATATCAAAAACATATTGTGGAAAAGTTCCATTTAAAGCATTAGATAAGGTCAATCTAAATATAGAAAAAGGAGAGTTTGTGTCTGTTATGGGGCCATCTGGAAGTGGTAAATCTACTCTTTTAAATATAATATCTACAGTTGACAAACAGAGCGAGGGTAAAGTTATATTGGATGGATATGATATAAGTAAATTAGAAGGAGAAAAACTTGCTGAATTTAGAAGGAAGCAACTTGGTTTTGTATTTCAGGATTTTAATTTGATTGACACTTTAACTGTTGGCGAAAATATTATGTTGCCACTTACACTAGATGGCGCAAGTGTTAAAGAGATGAATATACAAACTAGAAGTATATCTAAATTTTTAGGAATTGATAAACTTTTAGATAGAAGAACTTATGAAATTTCAGGAGGGCAGGCACAAAGGTGTGCTATTGCTAGAGCCATTATAAATAAACCTTCCATACTTCTTGCAGATGAACCAACTGGAAATCTTGACTCAAAATCTACTGATGATGTTTTGAAGTTATTTACTAAGGTAAACAAAGAACAAAATGTAACAACACTTATGGTAACTCATGAGGCATATAGTGCAAGTTATTCAGATAGAGTTATTTTTATAAAGGATGGTTGTATATATACAGAAATAAAAAAATCTGAAAGCAAAAATTCTTTCTATTCTGAAATATTATCTGTATTGTCTCAAATAGGAGGTGTAAGATAGTGAATTTTAGAAGATTTGCTTATAATAATATAGTTAGAAATTTTAGGGCATACTTAGCATATTTTTTAAGTTCGGTTTTTTCTATAATGATATTTTTTGTCTTTGCAGTATCTATGTTCCACCCAATTATAACAAACTCTGGAATTCAAAGTGGTTCTACTGCATTTATGGCTCTTATGACTTCAGAATTAATAATACTAGGATTTAGTCTACTTTTTATATTGTATTCTTTAGGCAATTTCTTAAAATATAGATTAAAAGATTTTGGAGTATTGATGATAATTGGAATGAGCAACAGACAACTGAAAAGGTTGATATTGATTGAAAATTTGATAATAGGTTTTTTAGCAATAATATTAGGTATATTACTGGGCTTATCAATTTCAAAATTGTTTTTATTGTATTTAAGTAAGTTATTTTATATGAACTTAACGGAGCCTTATTTTCCAATAAAAGCAATACTAATGACTGTTATATCTTTTATGATTTTATTTTTAATAACAGGACCAATGAGCTTAAAATTATTAAATAAAAACAGTATTTTAGAGCTTTTGGTAGGTACAAGAAAGCCTAAAAAAGATATAAAGACTTCAAAGTTATTTGGAATAACTGGTGTAGTATGTCTTATATTAGGATATGTTATAATACTATTTGGCAATGAGTTGAAGATAAATGGAGGTATATATACAACAACACTATTAATTACTTTGGGAATATTTTTATTTTTTTCTCAATTTACTATTTTGATATTAAAGTATTTGAAAAATAAAGAAAAGTTTTATAAAAACAAAGTAAATATGTTACTTATAAGTAACTTGATGTATAAACTAAAGGATAATACACGATTGTTATTTTTAATAACAATACTTTTATCAGCTACTTTAGTAGCATTTACAACAACCTCAACACTTGTAAGTTCTCAAGGAGAATCTTCTAAAAATAATTTTCCAATGGTTTACTCATATTTTTCAGAACATAATAATGAAAAAGAATATGAAGAATTACAACAAATCAGAAATACAATCAAAGGATATGATTATAAGGAGTTAAGTTTTCCTGTTCTTAAATATAATAGGGAAGTCTTACTAAGTGTAAAGAATTATAACAAATTATCAAAGGAATTGGGACTAGATAAAATTAGTTCAAAGTTAGAAAAGTATGAAGGTGTTATAATTCCTAGTAGCAATTCAAAAGAGCATATAAATTCTTTAAAACAATTAAAAAATTATAATGTAAAAAATGTGAATATAGAAATAAAAAAATCAACAAATAAAATAATTTTTCCTACAGGAATGTTCAGTAAAATTATAGTTATAAATAACGATTTATATGATGACATAAAAGGGGAATTTTCAAAATTGAATTTTCATGGATTTGATTATAAAAACTGGCAAAGCAGTGCAAATATAACTGAAAAGTTAAAAGAAAAACATTTTAATTTAGATAGAGAATATAATAGGTCATATTTTTTAACGTTACCAGATATGTATTTAGTAGAGTTACAACAAAGCAAAATTCTCCAATTTATGGGCATTTTTATAGGTGTGATACTATTTGTGGGAGTTTTTAGTTTTTTATACTTCAGATTATATACAGATGAGTTAGAAGATAATGTTAAGTATAAAAAACTATCAAAAATAGGTCTATCTTTTAAAAATATGAATAAGATTGTTAGTATAGAGATAGGTACATTATTTTTTATACCATATCTTATAGCAATTATAAATAGCGTAATTTCTTTATTATTTTTAAATAAGGTATTAAATAATAGTTTTAACTTAGAAAATCAGGGTATATTACTAGTGATATCAATTATATATTCACTTTATTTTTATCTGTTAAAAAAATTTTATACTAGAAAAGTTTGGTTTTTTGATTAAAGTGGTATATAATAGATATATAAAATTAATATTTAAAAAGTAGTTAATATTAAGGGAGGGCATTTGCACCTCCCTTGTAATATGTGGAAAATTGAATATTAGAAGAAGGAGGAAACTTGATGGAAAATCAACAATTATTAGGAACAGAACGAATCAGTAAATTACTACTGAAATATTCTATACCAGCTATAATAGGTATGCTGGTAAATAGTTTATATAATGTAGTAGATAGAATTTTTATTGGAAATATACCAGGAGTTGGTCCACTTGCAATAACAGGTCTTGGTGTTACAATGCCAATAATGACAATAATACTTGCATTTGGTATGTTGATAGGGATAGGGACTACTACTACCATATCAATAAAGCTTGGGCAAGGTAAAGTAGAAGAGGCAAGAAAACTTATAGGAAATGCAATGACATTATCTGTAGTAACAGGAATTATCATAATGATACTTGGAATATTATTTGCAAATAAAATACTTACATTGTTTGGAGCAAGTGAAAATACTTTAATATATGCAAAATCATATATAAATATTATATTATTAGGTACAATAGTAAATCTTCTTTCCTTTTCTTTAAACCACTCAATAAGAGCTGATGGTAGTCCTAAAATTTCAGCAGGAATAATGATAGTAGGATGTTTAACTAATATAGTTTTAGACTGGATATTAATATTTGGATTCAATATGGGAATACAAGGAGCTGCTGTTGCTACAGTAACTTCTCAAGCTCTTACAGCTGTTTTAACTATAGGATATTATATAAGTGGGAAATCAAACTTAAGATTCAGCAAATCTAATTTAAAATTAGAAAAAAAGTTAGTAAAGGCAGTGTTTGCAATAGGTATGTCGCCATTTGCGATGCAGCTTGCAGCAAGTTTAGTCCAAGTAATATCAAATATTGCACTTAAAACTCATGGTGGAGATTTAGCTATAGGGGCTATGGCTACTATTTCTTCTATCGCAATGGTATTTTTAATGCCTATTTTTGGAATAAATCAAGGAGCGCAACCTATTATAGGTTTCAATTATGGAGCTGAAAAATATGATAGAGTTAAAAAAGCCTATTTAGGTTCATTAGTAGTAGCTACTATAATTTTGTGTATGGGTATGGTAGTAATTATGCTTTTCCCAGAAGCTATCATAGGTATATTTAATAAAGACCCTGAGCTTATGAATATATCTGTTAATGGGTTAAGAATATACTTACTTATGTTGCCAATTGTAGGATTATCAGTTACAGGAACAAACTTTATACAATCTATAGGAAAAGCCAAAATGGCTATGTTATTGAGTCTTTTAAGACAAGTAATTTTATTGATACCAGCAGTATTAATTCTCCCTACATTCTTAGGTTTACAGGGTGTATGGACAGCTCAACCAGTATCTGACTTTATAGCTACAGTAATTACAGGTATAGTTGTATTTAGAGAGTTAAAAAGATATACTCCTAAAAGTAAGAAATTAAATAATAGTGAAAGATTAAATGAGATAACAACTGAATAGAAAATATAATTTCAGATAATTGAGCAAAAAATTGCAAAAACTATGATTATATGATAAAATAAAACCGCTGTCAAGGATAAGAGAAATTCTAATTATGGAGTGATTTTATGGAATTTACAAAAAAAAGCAAATTAAAAAATATGTATGTAAACATGAATGTAGCTAAAATGTTGTCTAAGATAAATGAATACAAGGGTAGACAACTGCTTTACAAAAAGCAACCAAAAGAAATTTTAGAAAGCTTAGAAAAAAAATCCTTAGTAGATTGTTCAGAATCTACATACATTGGAAATCAAAGAGATAGTAATAATTTTAATTTAGAAAAATTAATAAGTAATGAAGTTACACCTAGAAGTAGAGAGGAATTGAGTATTGTTGAATACAGAGATGTAGTAAAAACTATTAACAGCGCTTATGAAAGTATTCCAATAAGTTCACAAACAATTCTTGAACTTCATGGATACTTATATAAATTTTCATCTACTAGAGGAGGAAGTTATAAGTCAGATAATGATTTTATTGAACACAATTTAAAATCTAATGAATTTACAAGTATAGATTTAAGTGTCAATAAGGTCGAAAAAGCTGTAGAAGAAATATGTGAAGCTTATAATACATTGATAGAGGAAGATGAAATTGATATATTAATATTAATTTCTGCATTTGTTTTAGATTTCATATTGATACATCCATTTAAAGAAGGTAATATAAAAATGGCGAGAGTACTTATCCTATTGTTACTAAATAAAAATGGATATGAAGTTGGAAGATATATCAGTTTAGGAAAAATATTTGATGATAGTTCATATGAATATTATAGTAATCTAAATTATTTGAAAGCTTCCATAGGAAATGAAAAAGCAGATATGAATGCATGGATTGAGTATTTTTTAGAGACAATATTGACTGCATATGAGAAGTTGGATGATAGTTTAAACATATCTGATAAGAAGAGACAGACAAAAACTAGTAGAATAGAAAAAATAATAAATTCTACTCTTGGATACTTTACAAAAGAAGATATAAGAGATTTGTGTCCTGACATTCCAGAGCCTACTATAAATAGAGTTTTTAATAATCTAAGAAAACAAGATAAGATAGAAGTTGTTGCAAGAGGCAGAAGCGCAAAATGGAAGAAAAAATATTAAAAAATATTTAAATAACTGAAATGGTATAGTGTTTTACACTATACTATTTTTAGTGTTACTAGTATGGGCAATAATTTGACAGTTTAAGTAATATCAATTTTATTTATTGATTATTTTTAAACTGAAAAATGGAATTATATGGTATAATATTGACATAAATAGCAAACATATGAATGTAATTAATATTTAAAGTAAGGAGTATAAAATGCAATTAGATAAAAATTTTCTAAATAAAAATGGGTTTATAACAATAAATATAGCAAGAGAATTAATATTATTATCAGTAGGTGATAAAATAAAGACTATAAATGAATATAGCAACAAATTTAAAGTTGGTAGAGGAACTATACAATCTGTAATTAAGCATTTTGAACAGGTAGGTGCAATTTCTTTAGAAAGAAAGGGACATTTAGGCACATTTTTATCACAAGTAGATTATAAAATTTTATGGAATTTTACAAAATATAACACTATAGTAGGTGTAATGCCTTTACCATATTCAAAATTATATGAAGGGCTAGCCACAGGATTGAATATGACATTAGAAAAGAAAGAATTTTCTATAGCTATGGCATATATGAGAGGTGCAGAAACAAGGATAAATAGTTTAAAATCAGGAAGATATGATTTTGCAATAACATCTAAATTAGCATCGACAAGCATATTAAGTACTGATGAGGATATGGAAATAGTTTTAGATTTAGGTGAAAATAGCTATGTAAATAAACATGTATTAGTGTTTTCAGGGCAAGATGATATTGAGATAAAAAAAGGGATGAGAGTAGGTGTAGATAGAAGATCTATAGATCAATATTCACTAACATTAAAAGAGTTTGAAGGAATAGATGTAGAATTTGTAGATATGTCATATAATCAAATTGTAACAAAGATATTAAATAAAGAAATAGATGCGGCAGTATGGTCTATAGATGAAATAAAAGAGAAAGAAATACATTTAAAGTATAGAGATTTAAAAAATAATATTAGTAAAGAATCAAATACAGCAGTTATTGTAATCAATAAAAACAATCTAGGAATAAAGGGATTCATTGAGAAATTTGTAGATGCTAAAAGAGTAAGAGAGGTACAACAAGATGTTATAGATGGTAAATTATCACCAAGATACTAATTGAAAATTAGCAAAAAATGTTAAAATAATGTTAGAAAATATTTGACAAAGAAAAAAAAAGAATTTATACTATATAATATAAATATAGTATAAGTTTAAAGTACAAAAAACTGTATATTGAATATTTTTTTAAAGTTAAAGTACAGAAAATTGTACATTAATCAAAAAAATGAGAGGTGGATTATGGAAACAAGAATTATGATGTTACATCATGCAGGAATGATAGACAAAAGTACTAAAGACTATTTAATCTATGTGATAAATCAATTGGACGCAAAAGGATTTGATAAAGAATCAGAGAATATGGCTAGGATGATTACTCACTTTGCAATGGCAATATCTAGACAACAACAGGGTAAGATTATTGACGAAATGGATTCATTTTTGTTTGAGGATATTAAAAATAATGAAAACTATGAACAAGCTAAGAATCTATGGGATGAGATGAATTTAAAATTGCCAACTGAATTTAATGAGAATGAAGTAAGATTTATGATGTTACATCTGAGTACACTAGTAGGTAATAAATAAAAATTATTTATATATTGGGGAGGATATATTGTATGTTAAAAATAGTAGTAGGTGGACAAATGGACAAAGATAGGATAGCTAAAAAAATAGAGGAGATAGCTAAAAATAAGGTATCAATAGAAGTCAAAAGTGATTTAGAGGCTGCTATGGCAATGAAAAATGGACAAGCAGACTATTATTTTGGAGCATGTAATACAGGTGGGGGTGGAGCATTAGCAATGGCTATAGCTTTATTAGGTATGCCAATGTGTTTAACAGCTTCAATGCCAGGAAGTATGTTGTCTAAAGAAGAAATAATAAAAGGTATTGATGTAGGAAAGAAGGCTTATGGATTTACACCACAGCATGCAGATCAAGTAATAGAGATTATATTAGAGAGAATCTTAGGATAATAAAGGGAGGTATTTTATAATGGATACACGAACAGTGGAAACTAAGAATTCGAATGATATTTTTAAAAAGGTTGCGTTACTAGTATGTATAGGAATTATATTTTCGCTACTATATTACTTAACAATTGATATGGCTAATATATTTAAGTATATAGTTGCAGCTTTATTAGGTGGCTTATCATGTATATTAGTAAATAAAGGGATAGCAACTTTTAATGATGCATTAAGACCTATTATGCCTGAGTACATAGAAGGTAGAATGACGCGTGCAGAATTAGCAGCTACTAGTTTTGCATTAGGATTTGGATTAGTTATAGGATTTGGAATACCGTTTTCTATAGGGTCACCCATAATATTGGCACATAGTATATTATTGGGGTCAGATATTATAGGAACGTGGTGTCCAGATTCCAAAAAAGGAACTATATTGTCTGGAGTCATAGGCTCTTTATATGGAGTAGGCATAGTTTATGGACTTGAAATAGTGGTAAATTTATTTGCAATGCTACCAGTAAATTTCCTAGATGCATTAGGAAGTGTAGGTTCACCTGTAGTTGCAGCATTTTCAATATTTCCAGCAATTGTTGTTGGATATCAACATGGGTTTGGTAAGGGAGCAATTACGTTTATAGTAATAGCTCTTGTAAATCAGATAACTATAAAATATGGTGTTATACCAGTCGGAGATATTACAGTTAAGTTAAGCGCAGATGGAATGGCTTTATTGGTAGGTGTACTTATGATGTTGGTATTTGCTATGTCTGAAAAAAGTGATGGAAGTAATTCTAATCAGGTTTTAGTAGGTATATTTGCAGAAAGATTAAAAAATATAAAGAAGAACATATTTGTAATAGCAGTGATGGGTGGACTTGTATCAGCAGCAACTTCTCTAAGTTTCTTTGCAGGAGATCCAACATCATTAGAATTATTGAGTGCTGGAAAAAGTACGGAAGCATCTATTGCAGCATTTGCTAGAGCTATAGGTTTTATACCTCTTGTATATACAACAGCAATAACTACAGGAGTATATGGACCAGTAGGAACAACGCTAGTATTTGTAGTAGGAATAATTTTAATAGGAAATCCAATAGTAGCATTTCTAGTAGCGTCAATAGTAATGTTTTTAGAGGTATTATTACTAGAAAAAGCTGCAGCAGGACTTGATAAATTTCCAGGAATAAAGAAATCTGGTGATCATGTAAGAACAGCAATGAATAAAGTTTTAGAGATTGCTATCATGTCAGGTTCAATGATAGCAGGTAATACCTTAGCTCCAGGAACAGGATTCCTATTTGTAGCTGGTGCATATGCTTTAAATAAGACAGCTAAAAAATCTTTGGTTGAAATAGCTGTAGGACCAGTAGCTGTAATAGTATTAGGTATATTGTTAAATATATTATTTGTAATAGGTCTATATACACCAATAGCATAGTTAATATAAGATGGGCTGATATAAGGTTTAGGTATTATTTATACTCAAGATTTTATTCAGTCCATTATTTAAAAGTTTAATGTATAAAAAATTCTAAGTTGGAGTTTATATAATGATTAAATTGTTAAGAGTAGTGAAATATAGTAAATCAACAATCAAGGCAATACATAATGTAGGTAAAAGTGTAGTAAGTGTAAATGAAGATGCAATATTAGATTATGTAGAAATGATTGAGCAAGGAAAAAAACCATATTATATGGGTGTAAAAGATAGTAAAGGTATTGGAAAAGAAATATTAATAAATTTAAAAAAGGAGGGATTTATATTTCATACAATTGATGACAAATCAGTAGGTGGAAGAGCTATAGATACAAAACTCATAAATCCATTGACTGGTAGATTTATGACAGGGTCGTCAAGTGCTACAGCAATAAACGTACTTTTAGGTATAAATGATATTGGAGTAGGAACTGATGGAGGAGGATCTGTGTTAGCTCCAGCTATATCAGTTCAATTATACTCATTTTTGGCAAAAGGTATGGGACTTAAAGTAAATCTCATGAAAAAATCCACAGATGGTATAAGTTTTGAAGCGGGGATAGGGTTTATAGCACAAAATATGGATGTTCTTGAGAAGGTAGTTAATATATTTAAAAAAGATGAAATCAGAAATAAATATAAAATTTGCATTATTAAAAGTAGATTAGATGAAAATTACATAAGGTTTAATGTTGATGGAGTAGAGATTACTACAGAAATAATTGATTTATATAGTGATAGAGAAATATTAATTGATAATTTAAATAAGCTTAATAAGAAAAATACAATATATATATCTTATGAGAAAAATATTGATGCATACGGAATTGGAGATTCTGTTATTGGCATGTTTTCAGATAGCGGAAGAATACTCCAACGAAAAGCAAATAAGGGGGTAATAAGAGTATTAAATATGGTAAATGCAAACTGTTTATCAATTCCTGATATAGAGTTAGGTTCTGCATTTGTTTTATATAGTTTTGATAATAACATGACAAAAAATATGTTAGATTTAGGACGATATATTGATAAAAACATAAGTAAAAACAAAGTGTTTGAAGGGTATTTTAAAGATAACTATGAGCTAAGAAAAAATAGTATAGTATTTGATTTAGAATAGCCAAGTTTATGATTATTTAGGGAGTATAAGTTATGAAACTAGTAGACGGAATCACATTATGTCATGAGCATATGTATATAGATTTATCTGGAATTAAAGAAAATGAAGATTGTAGACTAGATTGTCAAGAAGAAACTATAAAAGAGATGAGAGAAATATATGGAAGTGGTGTTAGGAATATAATAGAAGTAACAAATATAGGTATGGGAAGAAATTTAAATTATATAAAAAAAATACAAGAAGAAACTAACATTAATTTTTTACTATCCACAGGATTTTATAAAGAACCATTTTTACCAAAGGAAGTTAACTCAAAAACAAACAGAGAGTTGGCAGACATAATGATAAAAGAAATTGATTTAGGTATAGATAATACTGATATTAAAGCTAGTATCATAGGTGAAATAGGTACGAGTAAAAATTGTATGACAGATTTAGAGAAAAAAGTTTTTGAAGCATCTGCAATAGCTCATAGGGAAACTAGTGTACCTATAACTACACATACAACACTAGGAACATACGGCATGGAACAGATTCAACTATTTAAGCATTATGGAGTTGATTTGTCTAAAGTAGTAATAGGTCATGTAGATTTAAGTGGTGATTTAGATTATATATTAAGGCTTATAGACCAAGGTATATATGTTCAATTTGATACTATAGGAAAAAGTAATTATTTAGAAGAAAATAAAAGAGTAGATTTATTGTATGAAATAATAGGTCGAAATTTAGAAGAAAGAGTCTTATTGTCAGTGGATATAACTAGAAAATCTCATCTTAAGTATAAGGGTGGAATAGGATACAATTATTTATTTGAAACGTTTATACCTATGTTAAGAGAACGTGGTGTTAAAGAAAATAGTCTAACTAAGATATTAGTGGAAAATCCGAAACAATTATTTAAATAAGGAGATACAACATGAAAACTTATCCATTAAAAAGTATATCAGTAAAGGAAGCTACACAGTTACAATTTAGACTTATAGATGAAATAACAAAGGAGTTTAAAGGAAGTGAAATATTAACTAGAGGTGATTTAGGAGTTGTAAAGGGTTTGAATAAACCAAAAACGACTCTCAAGGTGGAAAAGGTACTAGCAAGGTTTTTTAATTCAGAAAAAGCTATGTTAGTAAGAGGTGCAGGTACGATGTCTATAAGAATAGCGCTTTATTCATCTGTAAAAAGAGGAAATAAATTACTTATACACAAAGCACCAGTATATCCGACAACAAGTATATCCATAGATATGCTAGGTATAGACACAGTAGAGGCAGATTTTAATGATTTGGAAGATATAAAACGTGTTTTAAAAAAAAATGAAGATATCAAAGGCGCAATAGTTCAATATACAAGACAACAACCTCAAGATTCATATGAGGTTAGAGATGTGATAAAAGCTATAAAAGAAGTAGATAAAAATATAGCTGTAATAACAGATGATAACTATGCAGTTATGAAAGTTCCCTATATTGGAGTAGAAGAAGGAGCTGACTTATCTTGTTTTTCATTATTTAAAATATTAGGTTCAGAAGGCATAGGGTGTATAGTAGGTAAAGAAAAATATATCAATAAACTAATAGAAACAAATTACTCAGGAGGGCTTCAAGTACAAGGTCATGAAGCAATAGATTCTTTGAAAGGACTAATATATGCTCCAGTTATGTTAGCAATTCAAGCTGAGGTAAGTGAAAATATCGTCAAAAGACTGTTGAATAAGGAAATTGAAGGAGTAAGTAATGCATTTATAGCAAATGCACAATCAAAAGTTGTATTAGTAGAATTGGAAGAAGAAATTGCAGATAAAGTTTTAGAGGAGGCAGAAAAACTAGGTGCAGCACCAAATCCAGTAGGCGCAGAATCTAAGTATGAATTTGTTCCTATGTTTTATAGATTATCTGGAACTTTTAGAACCTATAATCCCTTATTGTCTAAGAAAATGATAAGAATAAATCCTCTTAGAAGTGGAGAGGATACAGTACTTAGAATACTTGAAGAATCAATAAATAACGTAAAAATAAATAAATAATCATATGAATTCAACAGAGAGAGGGAAGAAAATGTTCTTAAAACAGACACTAAAAGATAATAAAAAGCTTGTAGACTATTCTATAGAGCTGCATAAAAAGGGAAAAATACTTCCAGATACTTATGTTATAGATATGGATACATTAATACAAAATGCTAGTAAAATATATGAAAAAGCCAGCAAATATGGGATTAAACTATATCAAATGACTAAGCAAATAGGAAGAAATCCATACATAGCAGCTAAATTACAAGAAATAGGATATGAAGGAGTAGTAGCAGTAGATATAAAAGAAGCACTAATAATGCATAGGAATGGAATAAAAGTTTCTCATGTAGGTCATTTAGTACAAACTCCAAAATACATATTAAAGAAATTAATTAAAGATGTAAGACCAGAAGTAATAACCATATTTTCTTTAGAAAAAGCAAGACAAATAAATAATGTATGCAGAGAGTTAAACACAACACAAAAAATACTTATTAGATTTGTTGAAGAAGAAGATACAATATACCCATTACAGTATGGTGGATTCAAAATAGATAATATTAAAGAAATTATTGTGGAATTATTAAAGCTTGAATATATAGAAATCGAAGGTCTTACTGCATTTCCATGTTTTTTATTTGATAGCAAGAAGCAAAGTATAATAGAAACAAATAATATTACTACTATTAAGAAGGCAAAACAGATAATAGAAACACAATTTAATATTAAGATAAATCAAATGAATATGCCATCATTAACATCTGTATATAATATGGACTTAATAGATAAGCATGGAGGTACTCATGGTGAGCCAGGTCATGCTCTTACAGGAAGTACACCACTACATTCAGTAAAAAATTTAGAAGAAAAGTTATGTATGTTATATGTATCGGAGATATCTCATAATCTTAAAAATACAGCATATGCCTATGGAGGAGGACATTATAGAAGGTCACATATGGAAAATGCACTAATAGTGGATGATGTGTACAATGAACATATTGTAGAAACGTTATATAATAATCCAGAAAACATAGATTATTACTTTGAAGTAAGAGGAAACCATCAAGTTGGAGCTACTGTAATAATGAATTTTAGAACACAAGTCTTTGTTACAAGAAGTGATATAGCGATAGTCAGTGGTATTAAAAGAAATACGCCTAGATTAGAAGCAATCTATGATAGCTTAGGTAGAAAAAAGGAGTTATACTAAAGATGGGAAGGTTTATTGTTATAGTTTTGGATGGATTTGGAATTGGAGAGATGAAAGATACGAAGGAAGTCAGAGTAAAAGATGTAGGATCTAACACGTTTAAGCATATAATGGGATATAGAACTGTAAATCTGCCTACACTTGAGAAGTTAGGAATATGTAATTCTGCTAATATAGAAGTTGGTAATATGAAATTTTCAAAGACTGCAAAATTTGGAAAGTCAAATTTAATGCATTTTGGAGCGGATACATTTTATGGTCATCAAGAAATAATGGGATCTAAGCCAAAAAAACCATTAAAAGAAGCTTTTTCATTTGTTAGGGATAAGGTTAAAACAGAGTTGAAGAAAAATGGTTATTCAGTTAGAGAATATGGTAAAGGTGTAAAAATATTAGTTGTAAATGAGTGTGTAACTATAGGAGATAATTTGGAAACAGATCTTGGACAAGTATATAATGTTACATCTGCTCTTGACTTAATTAGATTTGAAGATGTTAAGAAAATTGGAAAAATAGTTAGAGATAATGTAGACACTTCAAGAGTAATCACTTTTGGAGGAGAAGGTATAACATTACATAACATACTAGATGCGTATGTAGAAAAAAATAAAATCTATGCAGGAATTGATGCTCCTAAGAGTGGTGTATATAACAAAGGATATAATGTTGTTCATTTAGGATATGGAATAGATTCTGATACACAAGTACCAACAGTACTAGGAAAAAATAACATAGGTGTATATCTATTTGGAAAGGTTGCAGACATAGTTCAAAATGATTATGGAGTAAGTTTACCTGGTGTTGATACAGAACAAGTATTTAGAAAATTATTAGAAAAACTTAAAGATAATACAGAAGGATTCTTTTGTTTAAATGTTCAAGAAACTGATTTAGCAGGTCACCAACAAGATGTAGATAAGTATATAGATGTTCTTAAGGTATCAGATAAAAATATTAACAAAGTTATTGAACTTATGAATGATGAAGATATACTGATTGTAATGGCTGATCATGGCAATGACCCTTTAATAGGACATAGTCAACATACTAGAGAGCAAGTGCCAGTTTTAATATATAAAAAGAATATGGCACCAGGTTATATAGGAGAGCTTAGTACACTATCAGATATAGGAGCAACAGTGTTAGATTACTTTGGATTTAGTGGTATTGGTAATGGACAAGCATTTAGTATATAGTTTAAATATAAAATATAATAAAAGTGTGAGGTTTAGTGATTAATAAATTACGGAAGCTTCACACTTTTTTATAGAATAAATATATACTTATGTACGATAATATTTTAGTTAATATGGTTACAAGAAGTAAAGTATATACTATAGTTCTACAAATATCAAACCATTTTCTAAAATATCTAATCTTATATTAAATCTTAAAAATGGATGCGTAGATACAATAGTTAGTAAGCAATTGAATTAACTAGAAATTTAAGTATTTGAATCATATTAAAAAATGTTCATAAGTTTAAGATAAATCATAAATTTTTAAGTAGATATAATTAAAATTTTATGAACAGAAAAAATAAAAATAAGCACATTTTTATGCATTTTAATTTTAGATTTTGTAGAACTGATGATTGTATTAGTTATTGGAAATAAGAGATTATTATCATAGAATTATTAAGTTTACTGATTTTAAGTATAGAAAATGTAAGTAGTGCTTATCTAGGTGAGAGTATAAATAATAAAAAAGTAGAAGTTATGTACATAAGAATATATGAGCCTATATTCTATTATAATAGTTATTTTATAATTCAACAAAAGAATAGAATGGGTATATTTGTGAAATAATAATATAAAAATAATATTAGGAGTGAGCTTATGAAGAAAAAATTATTATATATAAATGTAAATTCAAAACCTGAAGACTTATCTTCAAGTAAAACTGTAGCAAGAAAATTTATAAATAAATTTATGGAAAAAAACAAGGATTTCGAGGTTGAAGAGATAGACCTTTATAAAGAACATATACCAAGACTTGAATATCAATACTTTGAAAAGAGAAATAGTATAGTTAATGAAGAAGATTCTAAGAATCTGGATGATAAGGATAGAAAAGAGCTTACAAAGATTAGAAATCTTTGTGACCAATTTGTGAGTGCAAGTGTATACGTAATAGCAGCACCTATGTGGAGCTTATCTTTTCCAGCACCACTTAAAGAATATATAGACTGTATAATTCAAGATGGAAAAACTATATCATTTGAAGGGAATGACAAACCACAAGGGATTTTAAATGATATTGATAGAAGTATGGTGTATATACAATCTTCGGGTGGACACATACCATGGGTGTTAAAACCAGTTATGAATAAAGGATTAAATTATGTGGAAAGTATTATGAAATTTATAGGAATTAAAAAATTTGATGAATTATTGGTAGATGGAACTGGAACTAGTGAAGAGGAAAGACAAGGTGCAATAGAAAAGGCATCTGAAAAAATAGATGGTATAATAGATGATATGAAGTTTTAGTTATAATATTTTATTAAAAATATAAAGGAAAAACCTCTTTTAATGTAGAAACTTATATTGAAGGAGGCGAGAATCATGCGAGAAGAAAAAAGTAATGAAAAGTATGATTGTTATTGGTGTAATCAAGAAAATAATTTCTGTGTAGAGATAAAAGACAATGTAGTTATGATAGATGATGGCACTGGTACATTAAAACAAGCCGTTTTCATAGGGTACAAACAAATCCAAGTTAATTTAAATTGTTCACATTGTCAAAACTTAAATAGAATAAAATTAAATTTGTAGAACCTTAATATGGAAATTATTAAAAGAATTAAAAATAGAAAGTATTGATATTTAGACTGAAAATTATATTGTATACAATAAAAGTTGAGTTAAATAACATTGTATTTTAATATTTATTTTCAGTCTTACTTTATTAAAATTATTTTTTAGCAATCTCTGGAAAATATGTGTCTACTAATTTTTCTGAAATACTTTTTAACTGGTCAGCCATTGAAGTCAGACTTAGTAAGGCTATTAACAAATCATCTTTATTTTCCGGATTTATACTCACATTTTCAAAATTAGATTCTATAAAACTTGGTATATTCCTTCTTTGATTTTCTTTTATTAATATGAAATTTTCGTAACATGAGACTAAGTTTTCTTCATTGAAATCATCCTTTTCATACACACCATGTAAGATTCTTTTAATTTCTTGTATTGTAAGTGTATTTTTCATTGAATAAATGATTATCATTTGTAAAATTTGTTCTTTAGTATACTTTTTTCCCTTAACAGGTTTGATTAATCCCTCTTTGCTGTAGTTATTTATCATGGTTTTAGTAAGAATTTTGTCACTCTCAAATCTTTTATTGGCAGAAAGCTTATTGTCAATTAGAGAAATAATTTGATCCATATATAAGTCAATAGAAGGAATATCATTTGAAGTTATATCTGCATTATTTAGTGTTTCTAGTATTATAGTATTAAGTTCATTATTCATCATATGCTACCTCCATAATATATATAATACACTAAATTAGAAAGCAAAACAATATTAAGACTTGTAAAAATAACATAAAGTGGTATAATTAAATATATAATATAGTAATGAAAACTATATTGTTAAATGTAATTTTTAAAATACATAATTGTAGGAGGATAAAATGTATCAATTTTTTTTAAGGGGTAGAGACCCAATAAGCAGTTTAACTCATTTTATAGGAGCTTGTTTATCTCTTTTAGCAACTATAATTTTAGTTTTTCAATCTGTATCATTACAGGAAACTTCTCTTTTGATGATAGTATCTGTATCGATATTTGGACTTTCATTAATTGCTCTATATAGTGCAAGCTCGTATTATCATTTTTTAAAGGGAACACCAGAACAAGAATTATTTTTTAGAAAAGTAGACCATGCAATGATTTATGTATTGATTGCTGGTTCTTATACACCAATCTGTCTGAATTTTATGGAAAAAAAAGAGGGCATAATATTTGTTACAGCAATATGGACAGTTGCTTTTATTGGAATAATAATAAAAATCTTTTGGATGGATGCACCTAGATGGTTGTCTACAAGTATATACTTACTTATGGGTTGGGCAATTGTTTTTGATATAAATGCATTCAATTCAATTCCTAAGGACTGTCTTAGACTATTAATTATGGAAGGTGTATCTTATTCTATAGGTGCGATTATTTATATAATTAAAAAGCCTAATATAAGCCCTGAATTTGGATTCCATGAAATATTTCATATTTTTATTATGATAGGCTCTTTATTTCACTTTTTAGCCGTTTTATTGTATGTTTTATAGTTTTAAAAGATTTGATTAATTGATACTAAAATTCTACAATGAATAAAATGGAACTGTCTTATATAGATTGTATCTTCTATAATAAGACAGTTCCTTATTATAAATATTAAATTCTATTTATAATAAAATTTTGATAAAAATAGTCCATTCAAAATGTCTATTCCATAATTCCTTTAATGTACTTTTCATTTACGACATATAGTTTGAATTTATGTACTATAATTATATCCTCTAAATTCTCTGAAACACTAACAATTCTGACACATTTATTTCTAATTTCTACAGGTAAATCTAAATCATTTGTTAAATTCACATAGTCATCATATTTATACATAAAATCATCCCTTTACATTAAGATATACTTATTATACTATATTTTAATAAGTTTTTTTAAATTATTACAATTTTTCCCGAAATTTCATTTTTTATACATAAAATTTCCAAATTAGGTGAAGATTAAATTTTTAACTATATAAACAAAATATACATATAAAACATTTTATTCAATTTTCTAAATAACTATTGCCAATTTTTGAAAAATATATTATTATTAATAGTAACAAAAAACTGTAAATTTAGAATATTAATAAAAATTATTTGGGAGGAAATTATCATGGTGAGATTAAATATAGTAAAATTAAATACAAAATTAAATCATCACCATCATCATAGATTAAAGGGATTGTAATATGAAATTAATTCATAGACACAAGCCCTGTTTTTAGTGTAATTGGTCTTGTATCTATGATGGGAAGTAATTTTAAGATAAAAATTATAGCCATATAGGTATAAAGCCTATATGGCTTTTTATTGTTTTAAATTTGCAAATGTAATAGTAATTTTAATGAAAAGGGTGAGAATATGAAGTTTTTGAGGATTGAAGATGAAGTCATTTATTCTAAAAAAAGATATAAATTAAAAAGGGAAATAGATAAACTTTTTTTAGACGAAGAATATTTTCAAATAGAACCACAATTATTTG
This sequence comes from Clostridioides sp. ZZV15-6383, assembly GCF_020657735.1. Lineage (NCBI taxonomy): Bacteria > Bacillati > Bacillota > Clostridia > Peptostreptococcales > Peptostreptococcaceae > Clostridioides > Clostridioides sp. ZZV15-6383. The sequence continues at coordinate 51,260 of NZ_JAGWCV010000019.1, forward strand.
AAGAATATGATGAATTTACAACTATAAATAATAAAATTCCAGAGGAATCTATGGTAAAAGTTGTAAATGGAAAAGTAATGGTACTTAGAGCTGACATAACTACAAGTATAATAAAAAGCCTTGTGCCAAGATGGGAAGATGGTTTAAAGCTTAAGCTTTTTTATAATTCGTCAATATATAAAAATAAAAATACAGTTGGAATAAAAGAAATAAGACAAATAGGTTGTGAGTATCTAGGAGAATCTTCTGTAGAAGCAGATAGAGAAGTAGTAAAGTTAGCTCTTAAGATACTTGATAAATACAACAATAATTTCATATTAGAGGTTGGAAGTAGTAAGTATATTCATGGTTTGTTAGAAGAATTAAATTTAAATAAGAATTGTGAAAATCAAATTAAAAGTTTGTTATATACAAAAAATACTCATGAATTAAAAGTATATATTGAAGAGTTACAAATTAAGGATGAAGTAAAAGAATTATTATCAAATATTTTAAGTTTACAAGGAAATTTATACAATGTTATTGAGAAATCAAAAAAATTCTATTGCAATGACAAGATGAAACAAGCTCTTGAAGAGCTAAAGCAAGTAAATAATTTAATTGAAGAATGTAACTTTTTAGACAAGGCTAGATTTGATTTATCAATGATTACAATGCTTGATTACTATGAAGGTATCATGTTTAGAGGATACTATCCAAACTCCTATAAAGAGATTCTTAGTGGTGGAAGATACGATTCTTTAACTAAGGAGTATGGAAAAGAAATCCCAGCTATTGGATTTACATTAAGTGTTGATGAATTAATGAAGTACGTATATAAATAAGATTGAAAAGGAGAGATTATTTTGGGGTATTTGACTATAGCACTGGCAAAAGGAAGAATTGAAGGAGAATCATTTAAAAAATTTAAAAAGATGGGTTTGGGAGATAGTATAGACACAGATACAAGAAAACTAATCTTTAAAGATGAAGAAAATAAAATAATATATATACATGTCAAACCATCAGATGTAGTTACATATGTTGAAAAAGGAGTCGCTGACCTTGGTATAGCAGGTAAAGATACTATTTTAGAGAATGAGACAGATGTATATGAAATATATGATTTAGGTTTTGGTAAGTGTAAATTTTCTGTAGCAGGATTAAAGGGAGAAAGCATATATAGAGAAGATGAATATCTAAAAGTGGCAACAAAGTATCCAAATATAGCAAAAAAGTATTTTAAAGAGAAGGGTCAAAAAATTGAGATAATAAAATTAAATGGTTCTGTAGAACTAGCTCCAATAGTAGGATTATCAGACGTAATTGTAGACATAGTTGAGACTGGCAATACACTTAAAGCAAATGGTCTTGAAATATTAGAAGATATATGTGATATAAGTGCTAGAATCATATCAAATAGAGCTAGTTATAGATTTAAATATGAACAAATTCAAAATATAATTCGTTTATTTGAAGAACTTGATAGCTAAAATAAACTAAGATTTATAAGGAGGGGTTTAAATTGAGAGAGAAAGAAAGTATAAGAGAGTTAAAGGGATATGAACCAAATCACGTAAACTGCAAAGTAAAACTTGATGCAAACGAAGGAAGTAAGAAGTTGTTTAAGTATCTTATTAAAGAGATTTCAGATAGTGATATAGATTTAAATTTATATCCAGAAGATTCTTATAGTGATTTGAAAGATTCCATAATAGATTATATAAATATTTCTGGAGTAAGTAAGAAGAATCTTCTAGTAGGAAACGGCTCAAGTGAAATAATTGATTTAATAATACATACTTTTGTAGATAAGGATGAAGTGATATTGAGTTTTTCTCCGAGTTTTAGTATGTATTCTATATATAGTCAAATAAATGGCTCTAAATTTATAGGTGTTGAAAGTGATGAAAATTTAGTTATAAATATAGATAATGTAATTGAAAAAGTAAAGGAAAATAATCCTAAAATAGTAATTGTATGCAATCCTAATAATCCAACTGGAACAATACTGAAGAGAGAAGATATAATAAAGCTTTTAGATTCAACTGATAGTTTAGTAGTTTTGGATGAAGCGTATATGGATTTTGGAGAGGAAAGCATGTTGAGTGATGTTTTCAAATATGAGAATCTAATAGTTCTTAGAACTTTATCAAAGGCATTTGGATTGGCTGGAATAAGAACAGGATACATGTTATCTAATAATAGTTTAATAGATTCTGTTGAAAAGGTAAGACCTCCATATAATTTAAATTCATTGTCAGATTTTGTTGCTACAAGAGCACTTAGAAATAAAGATATAGTAAAGGACTATATAAAAGAAGTAAAAGAAGAAAGAGAAGTTTTATATAAAGAAATGATTGGTATAGGAATTAAGGCATATAAATCACAAGCAAATTTTATACTGTTTTATTCTGAAATCGAAAATCTATCAAAAAAGCTTGTTGATAGAGGAGTGCTAATAAGAGCATTTAGTGGAAATTTAGAAAATTATTATAGAGTTACAATTGGTGATAAAGAAGAAAATGCTATATTTATGGATGCTATAATAGATATTTTGAAAAAGGAGAAATAGGTATGAGAATTTGGAGGATAGAAAGAAATACTCTTGAAACACAGATTTCAGTAGAACTAAACGTTGATGGCTCTGGTAAAGCTGAAATAGATACTGGAATAGGATTTTTAGACCATATGCTTACCTTAATGGCATTTCATGGTAAGTTCGATTTAAAAGTGCTTTGTAAAGGAGATACATATGTAGATGACCACCATAGTGTGGAAGATATAGGTATAGCTATAGGTGAAGCATTTAAAAATGCTCTAGGTGATAAAAAAGGAATAAGAAGGTATTCTAATATCTATATACCTATGGATGAATCTTTATCCATGGTAGCAATAGATATAAGCAATAGACCGTATCTTGTATTTAATGCTAAATTTGATACTCAAATGATTGGTAGTATGAGTACTCAATGCTTTAACGAATTTTTCAGAGCTTTTGTAAATGAATCTAGAGTAACACTACATATTAATCTTTTATATGGAGAAAATGACCATCATAAGATAGAAAGTATTTTTAAAGCATTTGCAAGAGCTTTAAAAGAAGGTAGTGAAGTAATTTCCAATGAGATAGCATCTTCAAAGGGGGTTTTGTAGAATGAATATAATAGTAGATTATGGCCTTGGAAATATAGATTCTGTATCTAGAGGTTTCAGAAAAGTTGGAATAGAAACCAAAATTTCTAGTGATATAAATGAAATAAAACAGGCGGATTCACTTATACTTCCAGGTGTTGGAGCTTTTAGAGATTCTATAAATGCCTTAGATAAACTGGGATTGATACCAATAATAAAAGAACATGTTTCTAAAGGGAAATTTATTATAGGTATATGTCTAGGAATGCAATTACTTTATGAAAAAAGTTATGAGTATGGAGAATATGAAGGTTTAGGGCTTATAAAAGGAAGTATTGATAAACTGGATATAAGTTTAAAAGTGCCACATATGGGATGGAATAATCTAAAATTTAATAAGAAAAATGATGATATACTTAAATATATAAATGAAGATGACTATGTATACTTTGTTCACTCATATTATGCAAATTCATCAAATGAGGAACTAATTGCGTTTTCAGAGTATGAAAAGAAAATTCCTGCTATTGTTAGAAAAGATAATGTATATGGTATACAATTTCATCCGGAAAAAAGTGGGGAAGTGGGGTTAAATATATTAAGAGCATATGGGGAGATGATAAAATGATAATATTTCCAGCAATAGATATAAAAGATAATAAATGTGTAAGACTTACTCAAGGAGATTTTGATAAAGTAAATGTATATTATGATAATCCATTGGAAGTAGCATATAAATGGAAAAATGAAGGAGCGAAATACATACATATAGTAGATTTAAATGGAGCTAGAAGTGAATTTGATGTAAATACAAAGACAATTGAGAATATAGCAAACAATATAGATATACCTATTCAAGTTGGTGGTGGAGTTAGAGATAAGGAGAAAGTCCAAAGCTTAATAAAAGCTGGTGTTACTAGAGTGATATTAGGTAGTATAGCTATTGAAAATTTAAATTTGGTTGAAGAGTTGGTCAATGAATATAAAGATAAAATAGTAGTTTCTATAGATGCTAAAGGTGGAAAGGTAGCAGTTAGAGGTTGGGAAGTTGTAAGTAATGTAGACTCCTTAACATTGTGTAAACAACTTGAAAAGATAGGGGTACAAACTATTGTTTATACAGATATATCAAAAGATGGGATGTTGCAAGGACCAAATTTTGATATATATGAAAAAATAGCAAAGGAAACGTCATTAAATATTATTGCTTCTGGAGGAGTAACCTCTATAGAAGATGTAAAAAGACTAAAAGATATGAACTTATATGGTGCAATAATAGGTAAGGCACTTTATGATAAAAAGATAGACTTTAAGGAGGCACAACAATTATGCTTACTAGAAGAATAATACCTTGTCTAGATGTAAGAAATGGAAGGGTTGTAAAAGGGAAAAAGTTCAAAGATATAGTAGACGTTGATAGTCCAGAAGTACTTGGAAAATTTTATAGCGATTGTGGTGCAGATGAACTTGTATTCTATGATATAACCGCATCAAATGAAGAGAGAAAAACATCCTTAGAATTTGTTACAAAAGTTGCAGAAAATATAAATATACCATTTTGTGTCGGTGGAGGAGTAAATAAATTAGAAGACTTTACTGATATTCTAAGAAAAGGTGCTGATAAAGTTTCTATAAATTCATCAGCAGTCAAAAATCCTAAATTAATAAGGGAAGCCTCATTAAAATTTGGAGCACAATGTGTTGTTTTATCAATAGATGCAAAGAAAAATAAAGAGGGTTCATGGAGTGTATATGTAAAAGGTGGCAGAGAAAAGACTAATCTGGATGCAATCGAATGGGCTGTTAAAGGTGTAGAACTTGGAGCAGGAGAAATTGTTGTAAATAGTATAGATGAAGATGGAATGAAAAATGGATACGATATAGAATTATTATCAAAGATAACTTCTTTAGTAAATGTACCTGTCATAGCATCTGGGGGTGCGGGAAAAATGGAAGATTTTTATGAGGCGGTTAAGAAGTCTGATGTAGATGGAATTTTAGCAGCATCTGTTTTTCATTTTGGTGAGATAAAAATAAATGATTTAAAGAGATATTTAAAAAACATGGGTGTAGAAGTAAGATTATAAATTAAATACTTAAAAGGAGATTAGAAAAATGGATAATAAATGTAACAATGTATACAGTGATGAAGTAGAAGAATTTATAAAAAGTGTAAAATTTGATGATAAAGGATTAGTTCCTGTTGTTGTTCAAGAGGTAGTGAGTAAAGATGTACTGATGTTAGCATATATGAGTAAGGATGCTATAAAGAGAACCCTAAAAGATAAAGTAGCTTGCTATTTTAGTAGAAGTAGACAAGAACTTTGGGTTAAAGGTGAGACCTCTGGTAATACTCAAAAAGTTGTTAAGATGTCTTATGATTGTGATGTAGATACTATATTGCTTTTTGTTGAACAAACTGGTGTAGCTTGTCACACAGGAAATTATTCTTGTTTTTATAGAGATTTGTTTGATGATACTACTAAAATGGAGTTTGAAGTACAAAAAAATATACTGAAAGAATTATATGATTTGATAAATGAAAGAAAAAATAATCCAGTTGAAGGTTCTTATACTAATTATCTCTTTGAAAAAGGAATAGATAAAATTCTTAAAAAAGTCGGTGAAGAAAGTAGTGAAGTAATTATAGCATCAAAGAATACAGACAAAAGTGAACTTATTTATGAAATTAGCGATTTAGTGTATCATACATTGGTTTTAATGATAGAAAAAGGTGTTGAAATTGATGAAATAAAAAAAGAATTACTTAAAAGAAGAAAATAGAATAAAATAGATTGATGAGTAGTAAGAAAATATACCGTTTTTAATAAAAAGTGGTATATTTTTTTATTTTATATTTTCGATTTATAGAATAATATTTAAATTACTTGCTAAAATTAACTATATATATAACTTGTTAATAAAATAATTGTAGTACATTATTTATTTTAGAAAAAAGAGAATTATCTAATTATATTTAAGAATAATAAT
>NZ_JAGWCV010000020.1:0-55748 GCF_020657735.1 Clostridioides sp. ZZV15-6383
CGTTCACTACTGGTGCTATATATTCTTCTACCTTATATGTCTTTCCATTTACTAAACCTGTTATTGATGTTCCTGTTAGTGCTGCTTTCTCTCCCTCTTCTCCTAGTGTTCCATCAGCTTTAGTATATTTTTCAACTCCATCCATCGTTACTTTATATATCTTTCCTGATGTCAATCCTGTTATTTCTTTATCTCCTGCTGTTGCTCCTGATACTGAACCTTCTCCTATTATTACTTCGTTCACTACTGGTGCTATATATTCTTCTACCTTATATGTCTTTCCATTTACTAAACCTGTTATTGATGTTCCTGTTAGTGCTGCTTTCTCTCCCTCTTCTCCTAGTGTTCCATCAGCTTTAGTATACTTTTCAACTCCATCCATTGTTACTTTATATATCTTTCCTGATGTCAATCCTGTTATTTCTTTATCTCCTGCTGTTGCTCCTGATACTGAACCTTCCCCTATTATTACTTCGTTTACTACTGGTGCTATATATTCTTCTACCTTATATGTCTTTCCATTTACTAAACCTGTTATTGATGTTCCTGTTAATGCTGCTTTCTCTCCTTCTTCTCCTAGTGTTCCATCAGCTTTAGTATACTTTTCAACTCCATCCATTGTTACTTTATATATCTTTCCTGATATCAATCCTGTTATTTCTTTATCTCCTGCTGTTGCTCCTGATACTGAACCTTCCCCTATTATTACTTTTGTTGATTTTGCTGGTACTACTACATCTATTTCTCCTGTATCCGCTGTTTTACCACTTGATTCTTGTGTTACTGTAAATACTAATGTTACTTTTGTTTCTGCATCTGGTGGCACTATTGTTCCATCTTTCTTTATAACTCCTTCATCACTTGATGTTTTTATCACTATTTTATATCCATTTGATACTGTTGGCATAGTTAGTTTAGTAGCATCTTTTTCTGGTGTAGGAACACTTGTTATTTTTGCCACTTCATTATCTAATGCTGTTTGTAATTCTTCATCTGTTGATTTAGCTGGTACTGTTACAGATATTTCTTTTGTATCTGCTGTTTTTCCACTTGATGTATGTGTTACTGTAAATACTAGTTTTACTGTTGTTGCTGTATTTGGAGATACTATTGTTCCATCTTTTTTTATAACACTCTCATTACTTGATGATTTTATTGCTATAGTATATCCACTTGATACTGATGGCATAGTTAATTTAGTTGCATCTTTTGCTGGTGTAGTCACGCTTGTTATTTTTGCTGCTTCATTATTTACTGATGTTTGATTAGAAGAACTTCCTCCTGAAGATGAACCTCCTCCATGTGAAGAACTTCCTCCTGAAGAGTTAGAACTTGGACTATTTCCACTTATTGTTGGAGAATTATCTCCCTTAACACTACTTATTGTACCTTTGTTATCTATAGTAGTTCCTTTAGAATTATTTGTAACTGTAGTTATCTTACCACCATTATTCACTTTTACTTGACTTGCTCCAGATGCTACTGTTAAACTACCAATCTCACCTTTAGAATTATTCTCTATCTTAGCTCCATTTTTATCATTAACTTTTAAGTTAGTTATTTTTCCATAGTTAACAAAAGTTCCATCTTTTACATCATCTATAACTACATCATCCACTTTTGCATAGTTATTTACATCCCCATTAGGCATATTGATAGTTACAGTCTTTGTATATGTACCATTTAAGTTTACTGTTACTGCTTTATCAGTTTGTATTGTAAATGCTTCTTTAACCTCACTAGTTGGCTTAAAGTTTATAACATCATTAGCAGTAGCTTTATCTACAGCTGATTTTAACTCAGAAATTGTTTTAGCTTCAACTGTTCTTACTTCTTGTAATGACTTTATTTCATTAAATGCTGTCTCATTACCATTTCCACCAACTTTAGTTATCTTATCAAAACTCTTAGAATTAACTAGAGATTTTTGTGAAGCTGATAGATTTTTTCCAACTAAAACTACTGGTGATTGATTTTTTGCACCTAATACACCTACTGCTAATGCATCTATAAGTTGGTCTTGTTTATTCATACCATCTTTAGTTACATAAGCATTTTTTAAATCTGTTTTCTTATAGAATTCTTTTACTACTTTTGCATTTGTATCATTTCTATCTGTTCCACCCAATCTTGTACTATTTGGTAGTTTATTTTTAACAGCTTCAGAAACTGAACTATCTCCACCCACTACATAAGATTGAGTTATTCCAGCCTCTTTTATAAATTTGTCTGCAACTGCTGTTCCATTTTTAGAATCAGCAAGTATTACTGGCATGTTGTTTTGTGCAGCTGGTGCTCCTACACTTACTGCATATGCAAGCCCTTTTTCACCATTAACTACAGCTATTTTCTTAACATCACTTATAACACCTAATTTCTTTGCTAATTCTAAGGATGTTTGGTATCTTTCAGCTCCAGAGATTCTTTCAAAAGATATTTTTAAATCTTTTATTTCTTTTTCTATATTTGTACTTAATACAGAAGTTCCACCTATTAAGTATACTTTTTTAGCTTTTAATCTTTGTATTTCTGCTTTCGTCTTATCATTTAATTTATCTTTAGCTGTTAAAAGTATTGGAGCATTTTTTGCCTTTGCAAATGGTGTTGCAGATAGAGCATCTGCTATAGATGAGTCGTTTACTATTACTACCTCATCAGCATTTTTCCATCCATCTTGACTTATTTTAACAGCAGTTTCATATCTTTCTTGTCCTGTTAAATTTGTTGCTACAGTTTGTGCACTAGCTATGCCTGCTGTTGAGCTTCCAGCTATCATTGTCACTGTAAGTATTGCAGCAATCTTCTTTGGTATTTTCATTGTATTTTCTTCCCCCTTGTCCATTTGATATTACTTAATTTTTTAACTTTGTTCCCGTTCTAATTCTAATGGATACTTAATATCTAATTTTAAAGAGTTTTTTTAACTATAATGATTTCATAATTAATTTATAATTATTTTATTATTTTTTTATATTGTAGTCGTTATAAAGGAATAAGGAAATTTTCTTATTAATTGAAAAATTTGTAAATTTAGATTTTAAAGTAAGTTTGATTTTTATGTTAATGAATTGTAGTAAAAAAGAAGGTTTTTTATAAAAAAAGTAGCCTTTAGAATAAAGTGCTACTCTTTTTATAAATAAATTTTATTATTTATACTTGTAATTATATATTAAATAACCAATTTTATCCATATGAAAACAAATAATTGAGATATTTTTTTAATTATTCTTTATATTTACATTTTAATTCAAATTACTTTTATAAAGATAATATAAAACTCTATCATTCCATCACAAATTTCAACCCTGTATTTAAAATTATTTTCTTCAAGTATAGCTCTAACTATAGTAAGACCAAGACCAGTACCAGAAAGCTCTTTACTTCTCGACTTCTCTAAAACATAAAAAGGCTTCCATATATTCTCTATATCATCCTCCATATCATAATCTATACCGTTTTTTATTGATAATATAATTCTCTCATTCTCTTCAAAAAGATTAATCTCTATTTCATTATTACTAGTATACTTAATTGCATTACTAATCAAATTATTAAATACCATGTCTATACTATCTTCATCAGAATTTATTATAAGTTCTTTATCATCTATACTACACTTAACACTTATACCACTTCTATCTATCAACAACTCATAGTTTTTTAAGCTTTTATACAACCTTTCCTTTAAATCCACTTTACATAGATTTCTCTCCCTCTTCTCATACTTCGCCCAATATAAAAGGGCATTTATTGTATTGGTCATATTTTCTGCCTGCTCAATTATCGTATCTGTATAAGTCCCATCATCTAAACCATCTTTCATACCTATAGCATATGCTTTTATAAGTGCTATTGGAGTTTTCATTTCATGAGATGCATCTGATATAAAAGATTTTAGATTCTCATTTCTCTTATTCAATTCATTATGTGCTTTTTCAAGCTTTACACTCATTATATTTATGCTATAAGCTAACTCCTCTATTTCATCATTCGTTTTTATATCTTCAGTCCTAAAATTTAATTCAGAGATATCTTTAGATAAAAGCTTTAACTTTTCCATAGGTCTTATGATTCTATTTGACAATATAAATATAAGTATAGTCATTATGACTACTGAAAAGACTCCCATAATTATATTAAACCTATTTACGATACCAATAGTTTCTTCAGAATGTTCTATAGGTATAGATATAGCAAACAAGTAATTATCTTTCTTCATAAACTTTACAAGTAAACTATATTTCGTTTTACCTTGATTGTATATTTTATTTATACTTTTATTGTCAATATTTTTTAAGCTATTTTCTTCAATCCAAAACTTATTTAAACTTAGGCCTTTCTTCCAAAATTCACTTAATAAATCTTGATTTATTTTATCTATATTACCTTTATCTTTGTAATTTTTATCTAATTCTACATATACAATAGCTGTATTGTTTTTTTCCTCAGTTAAACCAATATCTGTTTTTAATTTATTTATATCTTTATGTTTAATTTCATCTGCAATATTATTCAATACATTTCTTTTCTCATGCAAATAATATCTATGAATAAACATACTATTTATAGTTATAGACATTACATAAACAACTACAACTACTATCGATATACTTATGGACAATTTTTTATTCAGTTTAGTCATTAAAAACCTCCAGACTATACCCTAATCCTCTATAAGTTTTTATTATATCCTCACCTATTTTTACCCTTAACCTTCTTATATGAGTATCTACTGTTCTAAAATCGCCCTCATAATCCAATCCCCATACTAAATCTAAAAGTTTTTCCCTAGACAAAACAATCCCTTTATTATCGATTAGACAACGCATTAATTCTAATTCTTTTTTAGTCAATAACAGCTCATTATCACCTTTAAAAACCTTATTTGACTCAAAATCTATTTTTAAATCTTTGATATTAATTGTGTCTTTATAATTTACTAGTTTTTTAGCCCTTATTATTAAAACTCTAGGGTCAAATGGTTTTTTTATATATTCATCTGCTCCTATACTAAGGGCTTCTATTTCATCTTCACTTTGACTTTTTGCTGTCAACATAAGTACCTTTGTATTACTACTTTCCTTTATTTCTTTGCATACTTCTATTCCATCAATTACTGGCATCATCCAATCCAATACTGCTAAATCTATTTTATTTTCATAAAAAATATCTAAAGCTTCTTCCCCATTTTTTGCAGTAAATACATTGAAGTTTTCCTTTTTAAAATATGCACAAAGTATCTTAAGCATACTAACCTCATCATCAGCAATTAATATGTTCATCTATTCACATCCCTAAAATTCTTATTATATTTCATATTATATCCATTGCTTCAATTATATAAAAGATATGTTACAGGAAGTTTACAACTATTCATAATATATTGGTTACATATTATAACATTTTGGTTATACATTATAATATTTTGATTACATGAATTTATATATTTTTGAAACTACTTAAGACTTTATATACAAATGAAAAAGTACCTCATCCTGATTAAAAATCCTTCTGAGATACTTTTTAAAAGACTATATACTCTATATAGCTTATACAATATTAAATTTTAATTTATTATAATTTTAATTCACCCTAAATATATCCTAATTACGAGACTTTTTACTATACATTTTACTACACGCTACAAATACAATCATTCAATTTAGAATCCTAATTTGCACAACAACATATATATTTATTTAAAATAATCCCAAAATACCTGTAATAGCCCCAACAACTATTAATATAAACATTATTTTTATTGGAGAAATACCTTTTTTTAAAGCAAAGAGTACTAATAAAGTAAGTACCAAAGGAATTAATCCTGGAAATATCTTATCAAGTAAATCCGTTTGAAGACTAAATTTAAAATCCCCACTAGTATAACTTATTGGTGTAGATAAATTGATAAATCTACCTACCAGTCCTCCCATAACTAAAGTCCCTAGTATAGAAGCCCCTTCTATAACCTTATTTACTATTCCACCTTGAAGTATACTCTCAACAGCTTTTTTCCCATATTTATATCCATTTGTCCACATTCCAAAAGAAATTGAAGTCATTATTATATATTGAGCTATTACAAATAATATAGGTCCTGCGATTGACGCTCCTCCTTCAGTTAAACCAATACAAACAGCTAATACTATAGGTGTTATAACCCCTTGAGTTAATGTATCACCAATTCCTGCTAGTGGACCCATCAAGCCTGTTTTGATAGCATTCATTCCATCCCCACTTATCTTATCCGCTCCATTAGCTTTTTCTTCTTCCATTGCTATTGTTATTCCATGTATAACACATCCACATATAGGCTCTGTATTAAAAAAGGCTAGATGAGTCTCCACTTCTTGCTTTAATTCTTCCTTATCTGGATATAATTTTTTAAGTACTGGTAACATTGAATGCGAAAAAGCTGTTGATTGTAATCTTTCATAATTGTAGTTAGATTGTGCAAAGAAAAACCATCTCAGCCATGATTTTATTACATCTTTCTTGCTTAACGTTTTCTTAATCACTTCATTTTTTATATCTGACATAATAAATTCCCCCTCACATGTATTTAAGATGTAGCACTATCTTTTCCATATTTGATTGAAGTAATTGTAAGAGCAAGTATTACTCCAATAACAGATATTACTATTATATCTACTTTAAAATAAACAGCCATTAATATTCCTAATATGAAAAAAGGCATAGTGAATTTGTTTCCAATCAACTTTAAATTCATAGCAATTCCAAGTGCTGGCAACATAGCCCCAATTACATTAAATACATGTAATACATTCTCATTCATTACTTCCAACATACCATCTATCGCATTTGGACCAAAATAAACAACTAATAATGCTGGTATAAAACTCATTGCAAATAACAGTATCTGTGGTGGTACTATATTTATAAATGCTACCCTATCAACATTCCCTTTTTGAACTTCTCTATCAGCCCAATGTGCAAAAAAAGAATTTACTGTCATCTTCCCAATCCAAAGTACAGTTGCAACAGTGCCTAATGGAACAGCTATTGCCATTGCAGTACTTACATCTAGTTTAGAGGCTATAGCTAAAGCAGTACCTACATATCCTGCAAAAGCTGGGTCTCCCATCTGAGCTCCTCCTGCTGATATAAAACCTAAATATATCATATTTATACCTGCTCCTATAATTGCTCCTTGAACAGGGTCTCCTAATATAATTCCCGTTACAAATCCAGCTAATAAAGGTCTATTCCATGTAAAAAATCCAACATAAGTCAACCATGGACTCCAAGAAAGATAATAAAAAATTGCTATTAATACTGCTTGAATTAGTGAAATTTGCATGTTCTTCCTCCTTATTTAATTTTAAAGATTTACAAGATAGTCTTTATAATAACGTTCCTACATCAATTTTCTTTGCATCTGGCACTATTTGTATAAAGCATTTAACACCTTTTGATATTAATTCTTTAAATATTTCTTTTTCTTCATCTGACACAGATATGTTTTTATAAAAACTTTTTCTACCAAGCCCAGCTCCCATACCCCCAACATTCAATTCCTTTAAATCTACACCATTATTTACTAGACCTAAAACAGTTTTAGGATATTTGACCAATACTATTAAATTTTCATCCCCATTATGTGATTTTAGTACTTCAGCACCTGATTCTACATCATGTACCTCAACCTTAACAGTTGATGGTGCTGCCATTTGTAAAACTTGAACTATAAATGGGTCCTTTACAACTAAATCATCTACTATTACTATCCTTTTTGCTGATGTAATCTTACACCAAGCAGTAATAACTTGACCATGTATTAATCTATCATCAATTCTTGTTAATGCTATATTGCTCATAATAATTCCTCCAGATTTTTAATTTATTTTATATATTTAAAGCTGTTTTCACATCTTTAATCCCTGACATTCCCACTTGTGTACATAAATTCTTTAAGTCTTTTAACTTCATAGTATCTCTGTTTAAAAATAACTCTAAAAGCATAGGTAAATTTACACCTGTTAAACATTCTAACTCACATTCCTTAGCAAACTTATTTATTACAACAGCAGATGTATTAAATGGAGTTCCACCATAAAAATCAAGCAAGATTAAAACACCTTCACCTTTATATTTTTCAATTCCTTCTTCTAATCTTCTACTAAACTCATCTATGCTGTCGCCATGGTTTAATCCTAAAGTTTCTACATTTTCCTGTTTGCCTACTATTAATTCAGCACTTTCTAACATCGCTTTAGCCATATTTCCATGTGCAGCTATAATTATTCCTGCCATATGAATCATACCTTTCTTAACTAAACTTTTTTGTATAGATTATTATTTGGTACTCTAATCTAATTAGCTATATTAATCATTATCTTACCAAAGAAAATATCCCTTTTGTATACCTTTTCAAAATAAGCTGGTACTTCTTCTAAATTTATTCTATGTGTTACTAATTTTTCAACATTCATATCACCCTTCTGCATATGATACAATCCAGTACTCCATTCTTTTCCTGGAAATGGAAAGGAATTTCCAAACCAAGTGCCCTTTACAGTTAGCTCATTTCTTACTATCTTTTCAAATTGTTCTCTAGTCAAAGCTACATCTCCATATGGTATACCTGCATACAATACTGTCCCTCCCTTTTTAGCTAGCAACAATACCTGACCACATGTCATTGGAGTACCAGCCGATTCAATAACAATATCTGCACCAGCTCCATCAGTTAAACTTTTTATTTCTTCTACAAGATTCTTTTCCTTTGCATTTATACAAATATCTGCCCCCAACTCTTTTGCCAAGTCTAGCTTTTCATCAAATACATCAACAGCTATTATTTTTGTAGAACCAAATATCTTTGCCCATTGTATTGAAAATAATCCTATTGGACCTGTACCAAGTACTACAACAGTATCTCCAACTTTAGCTTGTGACCTAAAAAGACCATGCCCTGCTATACACACTGGTTCCAGAGCAGCTGCTGTTTCATAGCTTATTTCATCTGGTATTTTTATTAAATTTCTCTCTTTTACCTTTGTATATTCTGCAAAACAACCTCCAAGTTCTTTATTTCCTATTATCGCTACATTATTACATCTTGAATAGAATCCTTTTTTACATTCATCACATTCAAAACATGGCATAGCTGGACAAACAGCAACTCTATCTCCTATTTTAAAACACTTTACTCCTGTACCAACCTGTGCTACTTCTCCAGAGAATTCATGCCCTAGAATTTCTCCAATCATATGTGGACCCGTCTTTGAATATTTTGATATATCAGAACCACATATTCCAGCTACCTTTACTTTAATTATTACATCATCTTTTTCTAATATTTTTGGTACATCCACATCCTCTACTCTTGTATCTCTTATACCATAGAATCTAACTGACTTCATTATTAACCACCCCTAATTTTTATTTGAATATATTTATCTTTTATATGTCAGATATATAAAGCAACTTTCATGCCAATATATGTAAGTACTGTCTTCATGCGTATTATAAAATTATCATTAAATGTGTGTTAAAGTGTGTCAAGACTTTTTTATATAAAAACTTATGTGTGTCAATATAAATGACACTCACATTCTATACTAGTTTTTTTATTATAACTTTTATAAAATGTACCTTTTTTGTTATTTTTACAAAATCGTTCGGAAATTTCCCTTCTATTTGTGATATAATATTAAATATAAGGTATCAATATAAATTTTCATGCGAATATCAGAACTTTTTTGACACTAATGCCTTATTCAATATAATAATTTAACTTTTTGGAGGTTGTTTATGAAAAAAGTGTATCAAGGAAAGACTAAAGATGTTTTTGAATTAGATAATGGAAATTACTTACTTAAATTTAAAGACGACGTAACTGGCAAAGATGGTGTATTTGACCCAGGCGAAAATAGTGTAGGTCTAAGTATAGATGGAATTGGTAGAGCTAATTTAGAGACATCTGTTAAGTTCTTTGAAATTCTAAACAATGCTGGAATTAAAACTCATTATGTAAGTGCTAATTTAGAAGAAGCAACTATGGAAGTTCTACCAGCAAAAGTTTTTGGTAATGGCTTAGAAGTTATTTGTCGTTATAGAGCTGTTGGTAGTTTCTTACGTCGTTATGGTTCATGTGTTGAAGAAGGAGCTAAACTAAATTGTTATGTAGAAGCAACTTTAAAAGATGATGACCGTTGTGACCCACTTATAACATCTGAAGGTTTAGAAGCTTTAAATATTATGACTCAAGCTCAATTTGATTCAATGAAGAGCATGACTCAAAAAATTTCTAACATAGTTCGTGACACTATAGCTGAAAAAGGTCTTGAGCTTTATGATATCAAATTTGAATTTGGATTCTACAATAATGAAGTAATCTTAATAGATGAAATAGCATCTGGAAATATGCGTGTTTATAAAGACGGTGTAATAGTTGACCCTATGGATTTAACTGCTATTTTATTAGCTAAATAATATATACATAGGGTCTTTAAAATACAATAAACTTATAAATAAGATAAGCTATGAAGTAAAGACTTTTTAAATGTTGATTATTTAAAACATTTTCTCGCCTTTAATTTCATAGCTTATTTAAATTAATACATTCTAATTAGTAGATAGTAACTTTAATCCTACAATCCCCACCACAATAAAGCCTATACACGTAATTCTAGCCATACTGATAGGCTCATTTAAGATAGCCATTCCTACAATAGCTGTACCAACTGTGCCAATTCCAGTCCATATTGCATACGAAGTTCCAAGTGGAAGATGTTTAAGTGCTAATGATAAAAAATAAAAACTTACAATCATTCCAACAATAGTAAGTATACTTGGAGTCAATTTAGAAAATCCATGTGAGTTTTTTAGTTGAAAAGCCCAAAATACTTCAAATAAACCTGCAATAAATAAAAATAACCATTTCATAAAATAATCCCTCTTTTCAAATATATTTCTTTTTTTACCAATAAAATAACCTGAGAAATATTATAAAATATCTCCCAGGTTTTTATCCTTCCGTGTTCACAACAAAAACTATGTTGTGGGTTTTATCTTGGACCAGACCAATCATTAATAATTGCGGAACCCTATAAAACTCTATTAATTATTCTATTTTATATATAATACTATCAATATATATAAAGAAAGTCAATATATGGATACATTCCATAGTCATAAGAATATTTATTTACTTTTTTAATATGTTTATCAGACTCTCTTCATACCTATTTAGGGAAATCTAACAATATCTAATTTTTATTTAATATGTTATAATAACATAAAAATATTGAAAGGAGTAATTTCTATGAATTCCTATAAAATTGCAGTTTGTCAGATGATGACTACAGAAAATAAAACTGAAAATATTAATCATGCTGTAGATATGGTAACAGAAGCTGCCACCAATGGAGCTAAAATTGTAGTTTTGCCAGAAATGTTTAACTGCCCATATGAAAATCAATATTTTCCTAAATTTGCTGAAGAATATCCAGGTGAAACAACAATAGTATTGAGTAAGTTAGCTGAGAAACATGGAATTTATCTAGTTTCTGGTAGTATTCCTGAGTTAGAAGATGGAAAAATCTATAATACTTGCTATGTATTTGATAAAAATGGAACTCTAATTGGAAAACACCGTAAAATGCACTTATTTGACATTGAAGTTACAGGAAAGGTTAGCTTTAAAGAATCAGATACTCTTACAGCTGGAAATGATGTCACTGTAATAGATACTGAATATGGAAAAGTTGGTATAGCTATTTGTTATGATATTCGTTTCCCTGAATTATCACGTTTAATGGCTCTTAAAGGCGCTGAAATCGTTATCTTACCTGCTGCATTTAATATGACTACTGGTCCTGCTCATTGGGAGTTATCTATAAGAATGCGTGCTTTAGATAATCAGATATTCTATGTTGGTGCTGCACCTGCTAGAAATACGGATGCTTCCTACATAGCTTTTGGCAATTCAAGAATCTCAGACCCTTGGGGAAAAATCATTGCTCAAGCTGATGAAAAAGAATGTATTATTTATGCTGATATTGATAGAGATTTGATTCCTGACATAAGACAACAGTTACCACTTCTTAAACACAGAAGAACAGATTTATATGAACTTAACACTTTGAAATAAAACATAACAAAACCCCATAAATTAAGTATTTAAGACATTTATGGGGTTTTTATTAAATACCCTTACTTTTTTTACTTATCATGTCTTCTAACTTTACATTGGGATTATGGTATCTCTTTCTATTTTTAGTCACATCTTTCCATTGAATTGCTTGTTTAGGACACCAATGCACACATGCCAGACAATGTTCGCAATTATGTAAAAATCTTGGTCTACCTTCTTCAATATTGATATTATCTACAGGACATACTTTTGAACAAATACCACATTCTATAAAGATATCATCAATAGAGAAGTGACTATCTTGGTTTGGGTAAAATGGAAAAAATGCATTAAAAAAAATATCTAAAAACCCAGATATTATTTTACTTGATATAAATATGCCGGAAATAGATGGAATTGAAGTTTGCAATAGAATTAGAGATTATGTATCATGCCCTATTCTATTTCTTACAGCTAGAATTGAAAATGCTGACAAGATAAATGGTTTTCGTGCTGGTGCTGATGATTACATTTTAAAACCTTTTGATTTAGACGAACTTGGAGCTAGAGTATCTGCCCATTTAAGACGCGAACAAAGAAAGTCAAATCAAACTAAAAACACCTATAGAAATACTCAATAAAGGTGCAACGGAAATATCCAACAACAATTTAGACTTTTGTTTAGAATATAAGAATAATGATGAATTAGGTAATCTATGTAATGCTTTTGAAAAAATGAGGTTTGAACTAAATAAAAACAACATAAAGATATGGACTATGATTAACGATAGAAAACAGCTTAATGCTGCTTTTTCTCATGATTTGAGAAATCCTCTAACAGTTCTAAAAGGTTACTCAAATTATTTGACAAAATACATACCAACAGGCAAACTCAGTGATGAAAAGATTTTATCAACCACACAACTTATGTCTGAACATATTGACAGAATTGAATACTATGTAGAAAATATGAGTAATGCTCAACGATTAGAAGATTTAGTTGTTTCAAAATCTATATCAAATATAAACAAGTTTATAGAAAACTTAGATAAAAATATATCTATCATTGCTAAACAAGAAGGAAAATCTTTTACACTTAAAAGCCAAATAAATAATATGAATCTACTATTTGATAAAAATATCATTCTTAGAGTCGTTGAAAATATAATATCGAATGCTTTTAGATATGCGAAACATAATGTATCCATACTTATATATCTTGAACAAGAACTCCTTACCTTTGTAATTGAAGATAATGGTATAGGATTTAGTAAAGAATCTCTAAAATCAGCTTTAAGACCCTTTTTTAATGAAATAATTCTTGGCAATTTAGGGCAAAAAGAAGATTTCTCTTATGAGTACTTTATGTTCATAAAGACGATTATGAATAGGCAGAAGCTTTAATAAATTCTAAATTGAAATAGATTATTAATAAAACATGACATTCTGTTGTCATGTTTTATATGTTATTATACTTTCAAATATATTATTATATTTTCAAAATTGTATGCTTTAGAATTACTTTTTTATAGTATTTAAATCTTAAAACTAAGGAGATTCGTTATATGAAAATAAATATAAAATCAACATTAAATGAATTTATTAAACAGAATAATATTTTTGATGACAACAAAATAATATCATATATTCCTAATATAACAATAGATACAGACAAAATAAAGACTATAATGATTAATGAAGTTGTACCAACTAACCCTAACGACGATTTTTATAGTGTAGATAAAGATGCTGACTATTTAAAAACTACTCTTCCATTATTCAACAATGCAGGTATAGAAGTATCTAATATAAATGATATCCTAGATATGGGTATCTATATAACTAACGCAGTAAAACTTCCTAAATTAGAATATACAATAACTCGCGACACAATTAAATTACATATGCCTATTTTAGAAGAAGAAATTAAATTATTTAGAAACCTAGAAGTAGTAATGTTAATGGGAGATGTTGCAAAGAAATCTTTTAATATGATTACTAAAAAGCACACAAAAAAGAATGCTATCCCTTCTATATCAACATATAAACTTCGTAACAGTGAACTTTATTATGATAATTTAAGAGTGTTTCCTTCATATATTATGACTGGCGGAAACATATTGATTGAAAAATCAAAATTTGAAATGGCATCAGAGGATATAAAAAAAATGATTGAGATTATAAATGGTTGAGATTACAAAATGATAAATATTAATTTAAACAAATAATAAGTGCCTCAAAACTTCTATTTATGAGGCACTTTTATTTTTATATTAATGTAACTATATATTATTAACATAACTATATATTTATATTGTTATTTTTAATATCTACTTCATTTAGTATAGGTAACATTACGGGTCTTTATAATATTACTTTATATTTCTTTTTTTAACTCCAAAGTTTTTATTTAATAAAACAATTATTAATATAATTTAAATATATCTATTTATCTAAAAATATATCTTTCACAGTAACATCTGGATGATGATACTTCTTTCTATCTGTTAGGAATGATTTTTTTACATTAATAGCCTCTTTTGGACACCAGTGAAAACAAGCTAGGCATCTTTCACACTCACTACCCCACTTTGGCTTTTTATCAACTATACTTATATTCTCTACAGGACAAACCCTTTTGCATGTCCCACATCCATTACATTTATTTTCTGCAAAAAATTTAGTAGTTGCAATTTGCATATTCTTGCCTACTAAGCGAAGTACAACACTTTCTATATGTGACTTTAAATTGTTTTTTCCCTCTATATTTCCAACCTCCAAGTTATTGATACATTTTGCAATCTCATCTACTCTATTAGTTTGATTTCTCAATCTTTCTTCTTCAACATCTGGAGGTGTTATCAAAGCATTTCCAGGCATATTAATTAAAAAACCAGCAGATAACTTTTTACCCTTTTTCTTAAGTAATTTATCTATAGTAAATAAACTATGTCCAGCCACCCCATTACAAGTGGCAATAGCATATATATTAGTCTTACTATTAAAATTTAATTTTTCTATAAAAGATTTTACTATATCAGGAGCATTAGCAAAATAAACGGGAAAAACAATTATCAATATATCTTCATTTATATCTATATTGTTTTCTTTTCTATGTATAGCTAAAGGTATAACTTCTTTACTTCCATTTAACATTTCTTTTAAAATCTTTGAAACTACTAGCGAATTCCCTGTTCCAGAAAAATAATAAATCTTAGAATTCATTCTTATCCCTCTTTCTGCATCATCAATAGTTAAAAAATCTCTTAAAATAGGATTTATATTTACTTTCCAATTCTATCTAAAATCTCAGTAAACAAAGGCAATTCTTCATCAGAGATAGATTTAAATGTCTCTGTTGCATATATACTTGCAATTTCATTTAATGGTTCTTCTAATTCTCTCCCTAAATCTGTTAAAAATATTTGAAACTTACGTCTATCTTTAACATCAACTTTACGCACAATCAATCCTTTATTTTTCATAACATCTAAGATTCTTGTCGTGTTAGATTTATCCTTACATGATTTTTCACATAAATCTATCTGAGAAATTCCATCTTGTTCCCATAGAAATCTTAATAACGCATAATGATCAGTTGTTATATCATATCCATTTTGTTTAAACATCTTTTTTAAGTCATCTTTTACTTTCAATGAAGTACTTACTAACTTAATTGTAGCTTCATATAGTTTCTCAAAATCTTTCATTTTACCTCCATTTTAGTTATTATATCAATAATCAGTATATCAACTATATTTCCTACTGTCAATATAAACCATATATTTGGTTTAAAGTATATACAACTTAATTAAAAATTCTATTTAACTAGATAAGATTATTTGAATAAGTACAAATGAACTATTTTTAAGAATTGACAAACTAAATTAATGATAATATACTTTATATATTACAAATGTAAGTATAAGGAGGTATAGTATGAAAAAACTACCACAAATTTCGGAAGCAGAATATCAAGTTATGAAGATTATTTGGCAATATGCTCCTATTAGCACTACTGAAGTAATTGAAAAACTAGCAAAAACAAGCACATGGAGTCCTAAAACAATTCAAACAATGTTGTTGAGATTAGTTAAAAAGGGAGCTTTAACGTATGAAAAAAATAGTAGGGTATTCGTTTATACTCCACTTGTTAAAGAGGAAGAATATGTAGCTACAGAAAGCCGTTCTTTTTTAAATCGTTTTTATAATGGTACTCTTAATTCTATGGTACTAAACTTTTTAGAAAATAATAAACTATCTGAAGATGATATTGAGGAGTTGAGAGAAATCTTAAATAAAAGGACGACTAAGAAGGATAAGTAAATATGTATGCCCCATTTTTTATCCGATTTTTACTCAGTACATTGACCTTATCATTATTAATTGTTGTAATTTTACTTACAAAAAAAGTATTTAAAAAACATATTTCTGCAAAATATCAATACAATATTGGATTTATATTGCTTATAATGTTAATAATTCCATTTATCCCCCTTAAATATATTAATCTTGGAAATGTATTTAACTATCTGTATGGTTTTAATCAAATTGGAAACAGTAATGCTAATACTTCTATAATAAAAAATAACTCAAATTCTATAATCAATAACTCAAATGCATTAAATGATTTTTCAGCATCTCTAAACCAATCTAACTTTGATAGTTTTAATATTTTATTACTAACATTATGGATAATTGGAATTTTAATTATGATAGTTATTACTACCCATTGCAATTTTAAAATAGTAAATATAAAAAAATCGTCACAACTTTTAAAAGATGAAGAGATAGTTTTAATATTTGAACAATGTAAAAAAGATATTTGCATAAATAAGGGTTTTATACTATGTAAATCACCCATTATAAATACACCTATTACATTTGGATACTTTAAGCCATACATTATATTACCAGATAAATCTATACCTAAATTATCTTTAAAGGATATAAAATATATTTTACTTCACGAATTGCAACATTTTAAAAATAGAGATATACTGGTGAATTATACAATGTGCTTTTTTCAAATATTATATTGGTTTAATCCTCTTGTGTGGCATGCACTTAACGAAATTCAAATAGACCGTGAAATTGCATGTGATATTTCAGTTTTAAAAAAACTTGATAAAGACAATTATATAGAATATGGACAAACGCTAATAAACTTTGTAGATAATATTTCAAGGCAATCTAATCTCACACTTACATCAGATATTGGTGGGTCAAAAAAACAAATAAAAAAACGATTATTAAAGATAATGGATTTTCATACTGAATCAAAAACTTTAAAATTCAAAAGTATTTTAATTTTTACATTGATAGCTTTAGTTGTATTTGGAAATAGCCCAGCACTATCTATTATGGCAGATATCAATGAAAAATATAGACCTACAAATAACCAAACTGTGTATGAAGACTTAAGTCAGTACTTTAAAGGTTTTGATGGAAGTTTTGTTATGTATGATTTAAAATCCAAGCAATATCATATTTACAATGAAGAAAAAAGTAAAACAAGAATTTCTCCAAATTCTACTTATAAAATTTATAGTGCTTTGTTGGGATTAGAAAATGGGATAATAACAAGAAATAATTCATATATTCCTTGGGATGGTAAACATCATTCTAATAGTTCTTGGAATGTAGGTCAAGACTTATTTTCTGCTATGGAAAACTCTGTAAACTGGTATTTTCAGGATATAGATAAAAAAACAGGTATAAAAAGCATACAAACTTACCTTAAAAAAATTGGATATGGTAATTATGATGTTTCAGGTGGTGTATCAAACTTTTGGCTAGAATCTTCACTAAAAATCTCACCCATGGAACAAGTAAAATTACTTGAAAGTTTTTATACAAATAAGTTTAAATTTGAAGATAAAAATATAGAAACTGTAAAAGATTCATTGTTAATATCAAAAAAGGATAGGGTATCACTTTCTGGTAAAACAGGCACTGCTAATATAAATGGAAAAGATGTAAATGGTTGGTTTATAGGTTATGTAGAAAAAAATGAAAATACTTACCTCTTTGCTACAAATATTCAGAGTAAAGATTATTCTAATGGTAGTTCAGCATCTAAGATAACATTATCTATATTAAATGACAAAAAAATCTATAACCCCTAATATATTTACTATATATTCTAAAAAATTCATATAATTTTCATATTAATTATCGATTAAATTCATATACAAGGTTTAATATATAAACATAGAAGATAGTAAAACTAGCTTAAAAACATAATATAATACCCTATACAAATAGTGGCAACTCTCCCTCACATCCTCAATTGTTGCCACTATTTAATTTTTTGTACAAAATAAAATATATTTTCATCACTTCAACAATGAAAAAGAGACTTCTCTGTATTGCACCTGTAACATCATCTTTTGATGCTTTAATTTCTGCTGTAACAGTTTTACCAGCAATACTAATTCCTTTAATCTTAGTACTATGACCTCTCCCATTAGGACTTTCAACAACCTGAAGTAAGTCATCATAAATAATTTTTACAGATTATTTAGAAAATATTGTCTAATCATTTTATAGTAGATAACTTTAACTTGACAAAACGACATAAATGGAAAATATTGTGGATTTGACTTTGTAATACACGAATTTGCTTTTGTAGAAAAAGACCAACATGATTATATGGATAAAAGATACAGTTCAGCTATCACAATGCTTTCAAATTTAATAGATTATGGACAATATAAAGATGAATTTAAAAAATGTGATTCTAAAGCAGTTGCAATACACATAATGTTCTTATTTGATAGCATGAAAACATCTGCTTCCGTTTTGAAACTTACAAATGAAGACATTGATAATCAAATAAATATTATAAAGGATATGGTGATTTTATATGAATAAACAAGAATTCCACAAAATTGATTTACAAAATTGGGAACGATATACACATTTTTACTATTTTTCAAAAATGACAAATGTAGGATTTGATTTGACTATAGAAATAGATATTACTAATTTGCTTAAGGAAACAAAAAAAAGAAATATTAAATTTTATCCAGCGTATTTATATGTAATAACGACTTGCTTAAATCGATATAAAGAGCTAAAAATCGCATATGATGAAGATGAACTTGGATATTGGAACACATTAACACCATTTTATGCGATTTTCCATGATGATAATAAAACTTTCTCCTGAACCTCCCATGACTAAAGTCACAAAACTTTCTCATCAAAAAGATGAAAAAATACTTCTTCCTCTTTCTATCACAGTGCATCATTCAACTACTGATGGATACCATGTAAGTTGCTTTATTGATGACATACAGAAAATGTGCTTTGATGCTAAGATATGGCTATACTAAAAATTTATGCAATATAAAAGGAGCTATCAAATTAAACTTATTCTGAGAGAACTCTTTTTTACTTATCTTAATAGATTGATAATTATAATCATAAACAGTCTAATCAATTTGTATAGTATTCTATTTTAGCATACAATTATTATACAAGAATCCCAAGCTCTTTTGAACTTGGGATTTATTTTTTTATATTATTTTATATCCATTTAGACTATAAAAAGATATCTTTCCTTTATGTTTTGTTATAAACTGTGGCTGTTGTTTTGTTAAGCTATATACACGTGTTGTCATGACTTCCTGACCTTCATTAATAAATATTTCTAATGAAGATGTATCACTATAAATAGTTAAAGATAAAATATAAGATATAGCAAGATGCCTTTTATTTCTTCCACATCCACTTGACCCTAATGATAATGTTAAAATTTGATTTTGATATTTTAAATGGACATCTTCTCTTAATTGAATATTAAAATCTTCTGAGTAGTCAAACTTAATATTCATTTCAAAACTTATTTCTTGTATATTTAATTTATTAAATTCATTGATTTGTATCTGATATTCTTTTTCCCTTAATAGTTTCATCTCTTCTATAGGCTGTTGAAAAAGTTGGTTATCTTTATAAATAATCACTTTTGGTATTGTTAATGCATGTTGCCAATCATAATTAAGTGTAGGTTGATTATGATAATCAGCATCAGGAATACCCATCCAGCCATACTGTATACGTCTTCCTTTTTCATCAACAAAACTTTGTGGTGCATAAATATCAAATCCATGGTCTAACTCCTTAAATTCACTCAATGTATAAGTATTTCTATAAAAATCATAGTTAACTTCAAAATATCCACATTGATAAATATTTTCATAATTGTACCCATTTTGTTCAAGTCCTTGAGGACATACAACTAAAAATAAGTGTCCATCTAATTCAAACAAATCTGGACATTCCCACATATATCCAAATTTCGTGGGTGTTTTTATAGTATTGTAATATTGAAAGTTCTTTAAATCTTGACTTTTATAAAGTAATACACATCCTTGGTCATCACTCGTTCTAGCACCTAAGACCATATAATAATCATTGTCTTTTTTAAATATTTTTGGATCTCTAACATGTTTTGACATATTTGTTGGGTATTGTTCATTTGACATGATGAGTTTCTTTTCACTTATAAAGAAGCCATCTTGACTTTTACAACAAATCGTATTTTGTTCTCTTCCTTCATGAATATAATCATAATCTTTTTTATCAATTAGTTTGACATTTCCTGTATAAAAATAATAGATTGTATTGTCCTCTACAAAAGCGGAGCCACTATATACCCCTTCTTTATCTATCATTGTATCAGGAAATAAAAAAGGTTCTTCCTCTTTAAATGTAATCATATCTTTGGAAGTATAATGTCCCCACAATTTAACTCCACCTTGACCATCAAATGGTGAATATTGATAATAAATATGATATATCCCATCTTTTTGACATAATCCATTGGGGTCATTTAACCATCCAATAGGAGGCATAAGATGATAATGCAAACGATTTTTATCTTTTTTTACATTATTTCTCATGCTTTGAAAAATATTGAATTGCTTTTTATAATCTTCTTTTGTCATCATTGCATGTCACCTACTACTCAATACATATTTTTTCACCTATTTCTACTTCCTTATTTATATCCAAAATATTTACCTTCTTACCATCTGTAAACAATACCATTGTAAAAGTAGACTTTCCTAATTCATGAATTCTCTTTAAATCAGCATTAACAAGAACATCTCCCTGTTTAACCATATCTCCTTGTTTAACAAAAACATCAAAACCATCTCCATTTAATGCAACTGTATCAATTCCAACATGAATTAATACTTCTTCATGAGTTCCTTTAATTCCAAATGCATGTCCACTTGGAAATACTGTTTCTAATTTACCTGAAATAGGTGCAACAATTTTTCCATCTATAATATCAATAGCAAAGCCATCACCTAATATTTTTTTAGAAAAAGTTTCATCTGGTACATTTTCTAATGCAACAATTTTCCCTTGAGCTGGAGACACAAAGTTTTCATCAAACACTAATTCTTTGTCTTCTTCTTCATCTATAGCTTCTTGAGGTACTCCAAACAAACATGTTGCAATAAAGCAGAATACAACTACAAATATTGATACTAACAAATATGTGATTAAATTATATCCATCATAGATATACATTAAATAAGAAGGTAAAACCGCTAATCCATATGAGTTAGATTGAATATGTAAAATTGATAATATTGCTGCTCCCAAACCTGAAGATGCACACATAATAATCAAAGGCTTTAAATTATATCGAAGCTGAATTCCGAATAAAACAGGCTCACTTATACCAAAAAGTTGAGATAACATTGCTCCAATTGCAGTTTGTTTAACTTGATTATTTCTAGATTTTTTCATAAATGCTAAACATGTACCAACATTCGCAAATCCATACATTGCACAAAGAGTAATAAGGGCATTAAATCCTGTATTTGCTAATAATGATGTTTCAATCATTACATAAGTATGATGTAAACCGGTAATAACAGCTAGTGGATATGTAAATCCAATAATAAATCCGCCAATTCCTAAAGGTAAACCAATCAATAAACTGATAATATCAACCATTTTTAATTCTATTGTATGCATGATAGGCCCTACACCTAACAAAATAACTAACATTGTTATTAGCATAACAAAAAATGGTGTAAAAATAAGGTCTAAGACATTAGGCATATGTTTACGGAACCATTTTTCAAGATTAGCTCCAATAAATGCTGTAACAATAGCTGTTAAAACACTTCCTTGACAACCTACAATAGGAATAAATCCAAATGCCATAATTGCTTCAACTTCATTTGATGGGTCAGCAACAGAATATGCATTAGGAAGTATTGGAGAAACTAACATAAGTCCAATAACAAGCCCAATAACAGGTGTTCCTCCAAATACTTTAAATGCCGACCATACAATAATTGCTGGTAAAAAGGCAAATGCTGTTTCTGTAAGAACCGAAACAAGTGTTTGAATATACACTGGAATATTTGCAGAAGACATTCCAAATAATCCAAGTACATTATCATTAAATAAACAACCCTTTAACCCTAAGAATAATCCTGTTGCTGCAATAACTGGAATAATAGGAACAAATATATCTGCTAGAGTTCTCATAACTTTCTTAAATCCAGTTTCATTATTTTTAACCGCTTCATCTTGTTCTTTTTTTGATAAGGTTTTTAATCCCATCTTTTCAACTTCTGCATAAACTTTATTGACAATTCCTGTTCCTAAAATAATTTGATACTGTCCAGAAGTAAAGAAAACGCCTTTAACTTCATCAATCTTTTCCACTTTCTTATCATTAATAATTTCCCTATCTTTAACCATCACTCTTAATCTTGTTGCACAATGTGTAATAGAAATAATATTATCTTCACCAATAATTTCAATAAGCTCATTTGCTATTTTATTATATTTATCCATTTTTCTACCTCACTTTCAATAATACTGCATGAAATGGTTTCAAACTCACTGTTTTATTTAATAGATTTATATCATCTAAGTTTTGGAATATAATATCATATTTTTCTTCTGTTTTTATTTCCACAGGTTTATCAGAAAAATTATAATAACAATCAATAACTACCGAATCTAATTTTCTTCTATATGCAATAACATTATCACTTTCTATCTCAATAGGTTCTATTAATCCATAAATCAAACAATCAGAATACCCACTATTTTGTCTCAACTTTATCATCTTTTTATAAAATTCTAAAATACTTTCTGGATTGTTAATTTGGCTCTGTGCATTAATGTCTTGATAATTTTCAATAACCTTTAACCATGGTGTTGTATCTGAAAAACCTGCATTTTCTTTATCAGTCCATGGGAACGGCGTTCTTGCATTATCTCGACTTCTTAAATTCACAAATTCTAACGCTTCTTCTTCTGAGTATCCTTCCTTTATTGAACGATAGTATTGGTCAATACTAGATAAATCATTAAAATCATTTATAGTATTTCTTTTAAAATTTGTCATTCCTAATTCTTGTCCCTGATAAATAAATGGTGTTCCTCGCAAAAAGAAATACATTGCTCCCAACATTTTTACTGCATCATTGTTTCTTTCATATCGCAAAAGATATTTTGTTGTAGCTCTTGGTTGGTCATGATTTTCAATAAAATTAGCTGCCCACCCATATTCCTGAACATACATTTGACTATCTAAAATATATTTTCTTAAATCTGCGATTGTCCATGGAATTCTTTTAAACCATTCACTACCAGAAGCAACATCTAAATCAGCATGTTTAAAGTCAAAGACCATTGAAAAGAAACCATCTTCTCCAATAAATTCATCTAGTTGGTCATAACTAATACCTGCTGCTTCAGCAACAGTCATACAATCATATTTTTTAAATGTATTTTCTTTTAATTCATAAAGCATTTTTTCTATTCCAGGCTGATTTCTAACTGTTTTTGTACATTTAACAAGACCATCAACACCATCACTTTCTAAGCTTTGGAAATTTAAATTCTTTTTGATGAACGTAATAGCATCAACTCTAAATCCTGCGACTCCCATTTGAGACCAAGTATTAATCATTTTGTAAAGTTCACTTCTTAATATTGGATTTTCCCAATTAAGGTCTGGTTGTTTTTTTCCAAAAGAATGAAAATAATATTCGTCTCTATTCTCTACTTTTTCCCAGACACTTCCTCCAAAGACAGACCTCCAGTTATTTGGTAAATCGTTTCCTTTTTTAAAAATATAATAATCATAATAAGGACTTTTTGGATTTTTTAATGCTTCTTGAAACCAAGGATGTTCATCACTTGTATGATTGAGAACTAAATCTAATATAATCTTAATTCCTCTATCTTTACTTTCTTTAATTAACTCTTTAAAATCTTCCATACTTCCAAATTCACTTGCAATATTCAAGTAATCGCTAATATCGTATCCATTATCATCCATAGGTGATTTAAAAATTGGACATAACCACAATGATGTAATGCCTAAATCTTTTAAATAATCTAAACGAGAAATAATTCCCTGTAAATCTCCAATTCCATCATTATTACTATCTTGAAAGCTTCTTGGATAAATTTGATAAACGATTTCTTTTTGCCACCATTTCTTTTCCATAAATTACTCCTTTTTATATTATATTTCTTCTTTTTAACTCTTTATAAATGCCATTATCGAATATATCTTCACATATGGATGTTGCTATATCTTTGAGTTGTTGATGACTATTTTGCATTGCAATTATAATATCCGATACTTGAAACATGACAACATCATTTTGACCATCGCCAAAACATATAGTTTCTTTTTGAGTTATTCCTAATCTTTCTTGTAACCTTTGAATTGCTTTTCCTTTATGAAAATCTTTTTGAATAATTTCATAGTATTGACTATAAATATCCATTTGTGCTAATTCCATTTTGTCTTGCAATATATCTTTTACTTCATCAAACACCTTTTCATTTGACCATAAACAAATTTTATGTATATCTTGTGATTCATACTCTTCAATGTTATTTTCATATGTTATCTTTTCTTGGATGTGCTGTTTATTTATACAAGAATTAGTTCCTTTCAACTGATTCATTGTTTCAAATATTTCCTTAGCTTTTTGATTCATGAAAACTTTTTCCTGACTCTCAATAGAAAAAGCAACTCCTCTCTTTTTTAACAAACAAACTACTTCCTTTATCAATTTTTGATTAAAAGATTGATTATAAAGTAATTCACCATGATATTGAATGTAATTACCTCCTCCTGTTATATATCCATCAACCCCTAATGATAGAACATCGTCTTGTATTGTACCCATACTTCTTCCAGTACAAATAACAACATTGCAATGATTCTTTTGACATAAGCGTATAGCATGCTTTGCAGATTCTGGAATTCCATATACCTCATCTCTAAGCGTACCATCTATATCAAGTATTAATAATTTATACAATTTCATCTTCCTTTCTTGCTATCAAAACCATAATATCATTCAAAAAAAAAGATATCAATATTTTGATATCCTTTAAAAAATATGTTCATTTTTAGCACAATTTTTCATTTCGTGGGAATATGTTCACTTTCTAAATACATCTTGTATTTAATATAAAGCAGTTCAATTAAAATAAAATAAGGTGTTGTTACATCGTACTCCAGTTGTTTATCTACAGAAATAGATATAGATTGAATATATAAATTTTCATCACATAATCTTGCCAAAGGATTACTTATCATTTTTGTAATGGAAACCATATAAATTCCTTTCATTCTCATTTCTTTAGCAAAATCAATAATTGTAGAAGCATCTCCATTTAATGAGATAAAGAAAATCATATCATCTGTTTTTATAAAATGATTAAGTGCCTGAATCATATCATAACCATAAACATCATACATAATCTTTCCTGTTGGTAAGAAAATTCTTTTCATCTCTTTAGCAACTCTTTCTTGAGAATAACCTTCTCCAAAAACGATTATACGATTTGCCTTTTTCATTCTTTCGAACATAATCGAACAATCCTTCTTTTCTATATCATCTATAACCTTATTATAACAATTCATTAATTGTTGTTTACTTTGATTTTTATATTCTGTTTCTGTTTCATTTAATCGTATAATAACTCTTAATTCACTATACCCAGGTAATTGTAGTTTTTGAGCAAAACGAGAAAGTGTACTTGTAGATATATGATATTTGTCTGCAAATTCATCTATAGAAAGTTTAATACAATCTTCTTTATGATTAATAATGCACTCACAAATATACTTATCATTTGCTGTAAATGAATTATAATATTTATTCAAAAGTTCTTCTATTTTCATACTTTTCTCCTTCTATACTCTATGTAATTCATATAAAGCAAATCTAATAGAGCATAAAATGCGCCTACGACTTCATAAGATATAGTTTGCAATGTATTGAGTTTTTGCGTTGCCACATACAGATTATATTCACAAAGTGTCGCAATTGTATTATTATCAAGCCTAGTTAAAGAAATCGTATGTATATGATTGTTGATAAATTTTACAATTTCAATTCCTGCTTTCGTTTCTCCAGATAAAGAAATGATAATAAACAAATCACTTTTTTGAAATGCTTCTCTCATAAACTCAATTTCACCTATATCAAACAAATCAATAACACATTTATTTACTGAAAGAAATATTCTTTTTATTTCTTGAGCTAAACTTTTCTGTTCGTTACCTGTCCCATAAATATAAATTGTTTCTGCATTGTATATTATTTTACAAATATCTTGAAATGATATTTTTTGTAATTCATTCATTAATAGTCGATAATTCTCACAAACATCATGAAAATTATTATCATTATTAACAAATTCTAGTTGATTATTTTTAAGTAAATATTTTAAATCAGAGAATGAGTTTAATCCAATTTTTCTACAAAGCCTTAATAAAGTTGCTCTAGAAACATTACATTCATTTGCAATTTTTTCACACGAAAAATTGCGATATTCTCTTTGAAAAATCAATATTTGTTTAATAATAATTTTATCATTTTCATTTAAATTATTATAATTTTGATTAACTAACGATTCTAATCTCATTTTTTCCACTCCCTACATATCATTTTAATATACATTAGTTGGTTTTTCTAGATAAGAGACTTAAATAATAATGATAAAATAAAAAAAGAATTCTCACAGCATTTTTTTACACTAGATAATTTTATCTCTTGATTTATTTTAATTACATCATCTATTTTCTATCTTATTTAATAATTACTATTTCTTGAATATCTACCTCTTTGAGTAAATTTCATAGCTAACAAGGCTAAAACTATTACTATAATACGATAAATGCAATTATTCTTTGTAAAACTCCTAAGGTATTTTCTTGTAATTTACTTATATCTATAGGAGTTGGCTCTTTTTTATATGTTTCTATTAAATACTTTAATGCATCATTCGTATTTTTATCTTTTATAGAATATAACTTAAGGTCATTCTTATTAAAATATATAACAGCTGAATACTTCCTGTTATAATATCAGTTTTAATTGTTTTGAGGTCTGCAATTTCTGTATTAATCCCCTGAGTATTTTCTAAAGCCATTATTGTATTTTCATTAGTTCTTTTTTCAGATTCCTTTAGAACTCGTTCATTTTTGTACTCATCTAAAATACCAATATTAAAAGATGGTTTACTTATATAATTTGCCAGTACTCCCAGAATTACTATAATTATAGGAAACAAAAGTGTAACCAAAAATAACTATTGGTATATTAATGATATTACGTAACATATCTAAATTTTTGCAAACAAGACCCAAAAACAAACCTATAGATACTACTGCAATAGATTCACACATTAAAAGAAAAATAACAGCTAAAAATTTTCCACCAAAACTCATATGAAAAATTCCTCTTAACACCACTAAAGTTATCAAATTGCATATCAAAAGTACTATTGTACAAGAGAAAAGTTTTGAAAGAACTAAATCTGCTATTGAAATAGGAGAAATCATATAACGATATGATGTGTTAGAAATTTTTTCATCTTGTGCCACATATGAGACACTAATGATTCCCATAAGAACACAAAATGGTATTGTAACAATAGTATAATAATTATATGATGTAAATTCTTCCCCATAGGACTTTGATGTCAAATATCCTAATAGCACTATGATTATTACTGGAAAAACAATAAAACAATTTGAGCCACGAGTACTATCTAACATTAATACATTTTCTTTTATTTTCATAAATAAATTCCCCCTATTTGGTATTTTGCCTATATAATTAATTAGTGAAGTTATAATACCTAATATTAATTTTATTTTTTATTAAAATATACTAATTGTATACAAATATATTATAATTACACAAGTATACCATCGGTATACTTTATTATTAATAGAAAGGAATAATTTATATGTCAGAATTATCAAAAAGAGATAAAGAAAAAATACAAAGAGAAAATGAGATTATTGATAAAGCAGAAAAATTATTTTGTCTTAATGGATTTGATAATACAGTTATGAATGAATTAGCAAAGGAAGTTGAATACACTAAACGTACCATATATAAGTATTTCTCATGTAAAGAAGATTTATTCTTTGCTGTCATTTTAAGAGGATATAAAAAACTTTGGCATAGTGTTAAAATAGAAAGTGCAAAAGGTAAAACAGGGTTTGAAAAAATAAAATTTTCATACTTTGCTTTTCATAAATTTTACTGTGTAGAACCCTCTCTACTGTCACTTATGGGAATGATTGGGGTTGTAAAATCTAAAAACTCATATACTGAGATACCATTTAAAGAAAAGTTTTTTTCTTTTAATAAATTTATGTTTGATGAAATACAAGAAATGTTTGAAATTGGAAAAAATGATGGAAGTATTAGGAATGATATTGACATACCTACTCTTATGTATTCATCAATATTTACACTTACAGGATTTTTTAATTTATTATCTGTAACAGGAAAATCATACCTAAACAATTTTAATATAGACGAGGAAAAATTTATTGAAACAATACTTGCTCTTTTTATAGATTCACTTAGGGCATAGACTTAAGTTTATAAATTAAAGTTTATATACTTAAATGATAATTTTTTCTATCTATAATATAAAAAATATTAAATATAAAATTAATAATTTAAATTAATGAAATAACTAAATTAACGAAAGGACTAAAAGTAAATGGCTAAAATACTTCTTCTAGAAGATGATGATACAATTACATTTGGGATAAAGACTTCCCTTGAAAAGAAAAATCACACAGTATGTTGTTATAATACGATTGCTGAGGCTAAAAAAAATTTTGATAAAACTATTGATTTAATTCTACTTGACTTAAATCTACCTGATGGTATTGGATATGACTTTTGCCAATACGTTAAAAGTATAGAAAACACTCCAGTGATATTTTTGACAGTCCGTGATGATGAAAAAGATATTATCCGTGGATTAGATATGGGTGCAGATGACTATGTGGTTAAACCATTTTTACTTTCAGTGCTTCAGTCTAGAATTAATGCAGTTCTTAGACGAACTCATTCTAATACTAACGATACTATTACATGTGGAAATATAAGCTTGAATAAAGTTGAAGTCAAAGCATATTTAGATAATGTTGAAGTACCTTTGACAGCAGGAGAATATAGGCTTCTTCTAAGTCTGATGGAAAATAAAAATAGAGCTATGACTCGTACAAAATTACTAGAAATGCTCTGGGACGTAGATGGTAATTTCGTAAATGACAACACTCTTACAGTTACAATAAAGCGTCTTAGAGAAAAATTAAAAAATCCACCTTGTATAAAGACATTAAGAGGCATAGGATATAGAATGGAGGATAGCTAGTGAAAACTCCAAGAAATATCAACAATACAGTTGTTTTTATAATATTCTGCTTAGCTGCAACTGTTTTATTAAGTGTAATTCTAACAACTGTAACTTCTTTTGATGAATACAAGATGATGTCTAAAGCTCTTGGTACATCATATGAGTACAATCCTAAATCTACAGAACGTATACTAAAATCCATGAAAAATTCTAGTGATAATGACTTTAATACAGGAAATGAAATTTTATTAAAGCATGGATATTCTAAAAGTACATTTTGGAGTAAAAACTTTTTTTACTTTCTAGTAGTATCGTTTAGTATAATTTCAACAATGGCTCTAGTTGTATATATAATCAAACATAGAGCAAATAGACAAAAACTGAGTAGAATAAACAAGCTTACTCAATACTTAGAAAAAGTAAATTCAGGAAAAGAGTCTGTGCTTTTACGATGTGAAGATGAATTTTCTCATCTTGAAGATGAGATATATAAGACAGTTGGGGAACTTCGTTGTTCAAAAGAATTTGCTTTAAAAGAAAGACAAACTCTTTCAGATAACCTTGCAGATATTGCGCATCAACTTAAGACTCCAATTACTTCTATGTCACTTATGGCACAATTACTTTCAGAAAATTGTCCAGATGAAGAAATAGATTATATTAACAGGCTTACAAATCAAATATCAAGACTTGAGAGACTAGTTTCATCTTTACTTACTTTATCAAAATTGGATGCAAGTACTTTAGTATTTGAAAGCAAACTTATAGATGTACATTCTCTTCTTACTTATGCAATTGAGCCTATAGAAGGTTCTTTAAGAGAAAAACATCAGACATTTGCTATTGAAGGTTCTCCTTCAGTAGAATTTGAGATTGATATTAATTGGACTTTAGAAGCTCTTTTAAATATTTTCAAAAATTGCAGTGAGCATATAGAAGATGGTGGGCATATCGTTGCTTATTACAGTCAAAATCCTTTATATGTTGATATTATTATAGAGGATAATGGTAAGGGATTTTCTCAAGAAGAACTCCCATATATTTTTAATAGATTTTATCGTGGTAAAAACGCTAATAAGGACAGTATTGGTATAGGACTTGCTCTGTCAAAGTCTATTATAGAACGTCAAAATGGTACTCTACATGCAGAAAATTGCCATAATGGTGGTGCAAGATTCATAATTAAGTTTTACACATAAAACACTGGATTATAGGTAAAATACCTATAATCCAGCCATATCTATATTCTATATTATCTATTATTTTAGTAATATACCTCTATTTATATTTAAGTTATATTTAAGATTTTATTAAATAAACAACTTAACTATCCCTGTACTTGTAAGTAATCTTGAATTAAAACCCTTAAATAAGTTCAGATAGTTTTTGTTTATATTGTTTCATTTTTTATAGATTCTACTATATTTTCATTCTTCAACTGCTTGTATCCTGTCATATATGATGCTATTACAATAAAAAGTATCAATATAGTAAAACCTATTATTGTAGATATAGGTGCAAATGGTAAGTACTCTATAAAATATATTTCATTTATACGTAGAAAAGTATACACTATTCCTATTTGCACAGGAATACTAAGTAATAATGGTGTGATTCCTAAGAATAAACCTTCCAAAACAAGCATCTTTTTTATACCATCTGGGGATAATCCAACAGAACGCAACATAGCAAACTCTTGTCGTCTACTTCTAATATTTCCTGACACTGTAGCAAGTACATTTGATAATCCAATCATAGCCAATAAACCTGTAATAAAGCCTACTATTAAATTCATGGTCTTTCTTCCACTAGCATTTTGTTTTTTACCTTCTAAAACATCCTCAATACTATAGTCTCCTGACCCATAATCTTTATTACAAATGGACTCTAATTTTTCTCTTACCCTAGGAATATCATCACGATTATCTACTTTAAATAATCCCATCAGCCTATTTGAACGTAACCTACCTACTTCATCATAATTTTTAGATATTTCCTGCACTACAGACATTGGTACTATTTGCATTAATGTATATCTTGAGCTAGTATCTATTATTTGAGGAAGTGTATTTGTAATAGCTCCCACTTTCATGTTGTAAGTATAATCACCTTTATCTTCATCATATACTTTTTCATTTAATTTAATATTATCTTCTATTGAAAGATTTAAATAATCTATATATACTTTATTTCTACGTGTGCTACGATTAACATCTTCTTCCTTATTGTATACAATTGAAGTTGGATTTTTTGTATCATAAAATAACTTTGGGTCTACAGAAATTTGTCTGCAATATTCTGTGAAACTCTCATCATCAAGCCCAATTATATTTGAAATTATACGAAACTTGCCATCACGTTCTATAGGAGAGTATTTTTTAGATGAAACTATACTTTTAAATCCTCCTTTTTCAGCAAGTTCTTTTGAAGCATCTTTTTCAGTCAGCCAAGTAGTAGCAGACATTTTCAGATAATATAGTGAGCTCTTTACACCTTCTGTGTTATCTAATTTTTCCATAAAAGCAGGTTCTACAGGTTCACTATTTTCTAAATAAACTGCTATATCTCTTTGGTCTTTATAATTGTCACTTCCATAAACAGCTTCTGCCCCTTTTTGATTTGCAATTATATGCAAAAAGCCTGTCAGTAATAAAAAAGATAGTGTTAAGGATATTGTTGCAGTACGATAAGATTTTTTACGAGCACGCAGTGCGTTTGATGCAAGTTCTCCTTCTATTCCAAATATCTTTCCTAATGAATATCTATGTGACTTTTTAATTTTAACACTATCTCCTTGTCGTATTGCTTCTATAGGAAATATTTTTGATACTTTTCGTGCTGGTATAAGTGCAGAAATCCATACTGTTACTATTGTAAGTAAAACTGCTGGCAGAAAAGCAGGAACACCATAAGTAAATACCACCTCTGGAGCATCAGTATGATAATTAACCGAATTAATATAGATTACAAGCCTATTACACAATAACCATCCTAAAAATAAACCTATTGGTAACGGTATAATAGTCAATAAAAAACCTTCAAACACTACAGACCTTTTAATCTGTTTTGGCGATGCCCCAACACTAGATAATATCCCTAATTGAGTAAGTCTAGCATTTGCAGATAGTGAAAATGCGTTGTAAATCACCATTACAAACACGGCTACTGTAAAAATTGCTATTGTGAGATACATAATAGGAGTTGAAAATTTTGATATACTACTCATAGATGCTTTCTGTTCTGGAGAAAAGACTAACATCTTTAAAAGATAATTACTATTGTATTTAAGATTGTATTTTCCATACTCATTGGTCTTCCACCCCAATGATTTAGCAAGTTTTGGAAGTTCCTTATATGTGTCTCTTATATTTTTAAATCGCAAGTACACAGTTATACTATCATTAGGTTTTATACTTGTTTTATCAAGATAACCAAGAGCCGTATATGCAGGTACTACTGATGAAGTAGTAACATCTATCTTTCCTACTACTGTCAACGTAGCCTCTGAAACCTTTTTAAAACTTTCACCTTTCGATTTTGGAGCTATGGGTTCAAGAGGATTTCCATTTAGGATTCTATCTCCTATTGGGAGAGTAATTTTATCACCAATTTTTACACTTGGATTATTCTCAAAATATTGTTTTGATAGTGCAATTTCATTAGCTTTATTTGGTCGACGACCCTCTATTATAGTGTCTTTTTCTGGCATAGAATTCCAATACTCTGATGTAGCATTTCTATAAACTATATAATCTCTTTTGTCATTATTAATTTTGCCTACATACCATTGTCCTTTTACCATTACATCATCAACTGAAGAAAAGTTTTCAATTAATGGTAAATCACTTCCATAAGTATCGTCAAACAATTCACCATGCCAGTTACCTTCTTTCTCAATTGAAAGTCTTATAAAATCAGTCCACATGGTATACAACAGTCCACACAAGGAAGACATCATTGTTGTAGTAAGTAATATAGCTAACATTATAGCTATACTACTACGTTTATTGCGTCGTACAAAGTCTAAGGTGTATTCTTGGAGAATATTCATCTCTTCACCACCTTTTCAGAGACAATCACTCCATCTTCCATAGTTACAATACGATTTGCCTCTAGTGCTATTTTCTCATCATGAGTAATAAGAAGTATTGTCTGATTAAATCGTTTATTTGATAAGTTTAACAAATCTACAATTTCTTCTGAATTTTTTCTATCGAGATTACCAGTTGGCTCATCTGCTAATAAAATAGCTGGTCTATAGATTAAACTTCTAGCTATAGATACCCTTTGTTGTTGTCCACCTGAAAGTTGACTTGGGAGATGATTTAATCTATCAGATAATCCCAGTATGGATACAATCTCAGAGAATCTATCCTCGTCCACCTTTCTTTTATCAAGTAACATGGGTAATAATATATTTTTTCTAACATCAAGAGTAGGTATAAGGTTATAAAATTGATAAATAAGACCCACTTTTCTGCGTCTAAAAACTGCAAGAGCTTCTTCTTTTAAGCTTGATATTTCTGTATCTTCAACATAAATCTTTCCAGATGTAGGTCTATCTACTCCCCCAAGCATATGTAGTAATGTAGATTTACCAGAACCAGATGCTCCTACAATGGACACAAAATCACCTTTTTGAACTGATAAATTTACATTATTAAGAGCTGTCACTCTGGTTTGACTTGAACCATATATTTTTGTGAGATTTTCACATTTTAATATTTCCATATATAATCATCTCCTTCATGGTTAAATTTTAGCAACCTAAAATGACATTATAGTGACATAAATATAAATATCGATTACTATTAAAATCTTGTTTAGTTTTTGCATATTATTTAAGATTATAATATAAAATAAAAACTATGCAATATATTTTATTTATACTTTTAATATATCGCATAGTCTTTAAAAGATATTAACTTTAATATCTATAAGTATTTAACTTAGTAATCAACAGCAAGTATTTTATGTACTACAGGAATTTTACTCTATATAAATTCAATTTATTAAAATTATTTAATAAATATTTCCAGACTCTAAGTAACTAATATTTGCAAATAAAATTAAGTTTATTATATTGTACTATAATATTTCTTAATTATATTAATTGCAATTTCCTTTATCTTTGGACCTGTAATTTCTTTATTGGAATCATCTGATTTAATAGCAAAATAATAAGTATCACCTTTTCTCTCTAGCATACCTACAAACCAGGCATCTACACGTTTATTTTTTCCATCAAATCCTGTTCCAGTTTTTCCATATACATTTATGTTTTTATCATTTACATCTATTTTCATAATATCCTTTAAAATATTAATATGCTCTTTTTTAAAGCTTGTATCTCCCTCAAATATTTTTGCCATTGTTTGCACTTGCTCTTTCGGAGATATTTGTAATGAAGATTCTAACCAAAACCCATTTAAATGTCCCTTTCCATTTTTTAAATCCCCTTCCCATTCACTAATATCGCAATTCCCATACTTTAAATCATCTAAAATACTTTGGACAGATTTAGAATCAACCTTATTTATCAATTTTTTATAGTACCAGACACAAGATTCTTTAAATGCCTCTTCTAAAGTAAGATTTTTATTCCAATTTTTATTTGGGTAATTTGTACCATCATACCCCATAACTGATTCTTTTGAGGTTATTACCCCCTTTTCTAGACCAATTAATGTTGAAATTATTTTGAAGGTAGAACAAGGTGAAGCTCTTGTTTCAATTAAATCTTTATTATATATATTATATTCTTGATTTTTGCTACTATAAAAAATAGCTCCTCCACTAATACCCTCAAAAGAATCACTATAGTTAACTATATTAACTCTTTCTTTTTTATTGTTATCATTATTTTTAATTTCAGATTTATTTAATTCAGATTTTGTATAATTCTTATCAGTTTTTTGATTTATATCATTATGTTTTTTTCCTACGTAATACATTACCATAACTATACCAACTAACAAGATAGCTATCCAAATAAAATTCTTTTTTCTTTTCATACTTTATATCATCTCCCATATGTAAATTTATAGTCCATCCTTAAAATAGAAGACATTATTTATAATATACTCCAATCTAGGAGCTTCAATATTTCTGTTGATAAAATCGACTTCTGGTTTCTCACCTTTTAAATCTTTAAAAATTACAATGACATCAACAGATTGTAACTCAGCTCTTTTTCATCATAAGCTTTCAAAATAGCTTTAACTACTGTATTATAGTCTTCTTTATAAAGTTTAAATCTAAGCTTTTCACTTGTACTAGAAATAAATATAGTACCTATACTTCCTCCTTTCAATTTGTTAGGTAATAATTGATTCCATTTTTAAAACTTACTATTGTAATATTTAAATATTACAATAGTAAGTTTTAAATGTCAAGCTAGTTAAGTTATTTTGATTGTATAATTGTTCTTACATTTATCAAATTATGAATATTTATTATATAATAATTTTATTTACGCTCATTAATGTTTATTGATATTTTATGAGGCTAATTGAACTTAGAAATACAAAGGATTTAACACTCATGTCAAATATTATAATAAAAGGGCTTACACACAATAATCTAAAAAATATATTGTTTAAAATTCTCAAAAATAAAATTGTTGTTTTTACTGGAGTTTCTAGTTCTGGAAAGTCTAGTATTGTATTTGATACAATTGCAGCAGAATCACAAATACAGATGAACGAAACATATTCTTCATTTATCAGAAACAGACTACCTAAATATAGAAAACCTAATGTAGAACTAATTGATAATTTAACTGCTTCTGTAATCGTAGACCAAGCTCCTCTTGGTGGCAATGCACGTTCCACAGTTAGTACTATAAGCGATTTGTACTCATCATTAAGATTATTATTTTCAAGAATTGGACAACCATATGTAGGAACAACTTCACATTTTTCTTTTAATGACCCTAATGGTATGTGTAAAAACTGTTCTGGTATTGGTAGAGTTAAGGTAATCAACAAAGAAGTTCTGTCAAAATTATATAAAGGTAAAAATATAGTTGATATACTGTCCATGACAGTAGCTGAGGCTCTTGAATTCTTTACAGAAAAGAAACAAGTTTTTCCTGTTTTATTCTAGTTTATAGATTTACATTTTAATTTTATTTTGATAGAAATTAATATTATAAAAGCTATAAATTATAAGATTTCTAATATAATTTATAGCTTTTATTTTTTACAAATATTGTTTTTCTATTGATTTATTAATGAATTTTACTGAAAGGTTATATTTATAATAAGTAAACACATATATAACGAATAAATCTACAATCTATATGCCTATAAGCTGAGTCAATTCACCAACATATGTCAACTTAAGTTTGTGCATAGCTCGTGTACAAGCAATGTACAGCAAACTACGGTCATAATCACTACAATATGTTTTTTTGTTTACTGAAGGAACAATAACTTCATCAAACTCTAGACCTTTTGACATTTTAATAGAAGTTATGGACACTCCTTTTGTAAAACTAGAACTTTCAGAAGATATTAAGTTAACATTATATTCTTGTTTTAAAGCATTATATATACCTTCTGCATCACTATCTGTCTTTAATATAATACCCAAAGTTGCATTATCACTTTTTCTAAACTCTTCAATTTCTATTTTTATCTTAGCTATCTCATCCTGTTCATTATTACATTTAACTAAAGCTGGTTCTTCGCCATGTCGTTCAATAGGTTCCAGTGAAGATACATCTTGAATCTTCTTTGCAAAATTAATAATCTCAAAAGTAGAACGATAACTCTTGTTCAATGTAACTAGTTCTCCTTCATTATATAGTTGTCTCATATCATCTAGTGTATGAGTATGATTAGGATTAACCAATTGCCCAAAATCTCCAAGAATA
Organism: Clostridioides sp. ZZV15-6383; assembly: GCF_020657735.1. Classification (NCBI taxonomy): domain Bacteria; kingdom Bacillati; phylum Bacillota; class Clostridia; order Peptostreptococcales; family Peptostreptococcaceae; genus Clostridioides; species Clostridioides sp. ZZV15-6383. The sequence goes on from NZ_JAGWCV010000020.1 coordinate 37,674, forward strand.
GTCTTTTTACACTTAAAAAGTAAGTTTATTACAGCATATTGAATAGGAGTATAATCCTGCATTTCATCAATAACAATATGTCTTATAATCTTATCTTCTTCTAATCCTTCATACGCAGCATGAATATATATAAATGGGTATACATCTGCCCATTCAAGTGTTTTCTTTGCTGCCATCACAAACATGTTTGATATATCCATTTGTTTAAAAAAATCCTTATACAATGTAAGAGTATTTTTTATTGTCAACATTCCATTCAAGCTCTTAAGTATACTTTTTACTCTTGGTAAATCATCTTCCATAATATTATCTGATTCAAATCTATAATGAATATCTTCAGCCACTTTATCTAACCTTCTCTTAACTGGATATCTATTATATGCCTCAAATCTACTCTGTATCCAATCACTTTTAGCTGTAAAGCCTCCAAAAGTGTAGTCTTCTGGAATAAAAATCTTATTTGGCATTTGTTTTATATAATCATCAATAAGTTTTACAAAATCAAGTGTAGACTTAAAACGCACTCTTTCAGCCCATTTAGCATCATTTATTTCTAATGGGTCTTTCTCACTTTCAAAATTAATAACTCCCTCTAATTGTACTTCTGCTATATTTTCAAAACTTAATTCACACAATGGTTCTTCTCCAAGTTCAGGAAGAACATTAGAAATATAGTCTCCAAAGACTTTATTGGGCGATAGGATAATTACATTATTTGCTGATATTTTATCTTTAAATCGATAAAGAAGAAAAGCAATTCTGTGTAATGCTATAGATGTTTTCCCAGAACCAGCCACCCCTTGAATAATTAGTGTATCAGCTTTATCATTTCTAATAATTTGATTTTGTTCCTTTTGTATTGTTGAAATAATTGACTTCATCTTTTCATCTGAAGTATGACTAAGCTCCTTTTGAAGAATATCATCTTGTATATTGATGGAACTTTCTAGTGCGTATTCCAATTTTCCATTTTTAATTTTAAATTGTCGTTTTCTTGTTATTTCTCCATCCACCCATCCTATTGGAGCATCATATCCTGCTTTTCCTATTTCATAATCATAAAACATACTGGCAATTGGAGAACGCCAATCAAGTATTATAAGCTCATCTTCATAATCAAATGCAAATCTACCAATATAATACTTAGATTCATCATCCATATCTTTCAGTCTAAAATCTATTCTAGCAAAGTACGGAGAATCTTTAATTTTATTAATCTTATCTCGAACTTTTACCATAAAAGCTCCATAGTTATCTATTTGTTTTAGTCCTTGTTCATTTTGAAACATTTCATGCGGGTCTATTTCACCACGATTTTTTACCATATACATTTTAGCATCCATATAATCCTTGTCAAGCTTGTCAACAAGGTTTTCAGCTTTCTTAAAAGCATCGTCTAGCTTGTTATTTATCTCTATTAGATGTACAATCTCATCTGGAAAAAAAGTTAATAACTCTGTATCATGTTCATACATATTATGTTTAGAGTTGGATGCAATAGTATTGCAATTTACTACTTGCTTATTTTCAGACATTTAAATCCTCCTTGTTAATTAAGTACTTATATTGAATCATTATACTTAATTGTGTTTTGGAGTTTTTAATCATTCTTGCTATTTAACTTAAATGTTAACTTTAAAGTTTCTTTTTTCAAAAACTAAATCTTTCTATATTTATGACCATAAGTAATCTTACAAGCAAAATACATTGAAAATAGGAATACTCTTATATAAATTAATTCAAACAAAAAATATGTGGTAAATTTTTCATCTAATCTACTATTAATTTTCCCTATTATCTGTTTCTTCTACACAAGGAAGGACAAATTTTTGAGTAGGATATCCAAATTCCACAAGCAATTCTGCTTCTGCAAAGCCCAACTTCTTTATCATATCTCTATGACCTGTATCAGCTTTATCACCCTCTCGAAAAGTAGTAATTGAAATATCAGTATCTATCAAGAAATCTTCAATAACTTTCTTCAAAAACACTTGTGCAATGTCTGAATTACGATACTGTGGATGTATTCCAAAAAAATCAATGCTCCTAGTTTCTCTATTAAACACCATATTTGCAATAGCAACATTATTAAGTTTTAATATTAAAGCTCTTTCTTCTAAAATATACTGTTCTAATTGATATATATATTCTTCCTCTTGCAAATTTGGAAATCCATCTATGACTAATCTCACTAAATTCATCCATAATGGTATGTCAGACATATTTGCAAGTTTAATTTCTTTTTCCAACTCTAGTACATTTTTTAAAAATAGGTTATCTTTTTTCAAAACAAATCTTAGCTGCAAAGGATAAAATTCTTGTTCTTTCCTATATTTATTTGGAGATTTTTTGTACATAGCTTTAAATATAGAAGTGAATGCCTGTTGACTTTCATATCCAGCTATCAACGCAATTTCGATGATTGGTTTCTTTGAAAATACCAATAATTTTGCTGCTTCTGTCAACTTTCTTCGCTTTATATAATCGTGCATTGTCAGACCAACAGAAGATGTGAAAGTTCTATGTAGGTGATATTTTGAATAATGAACAGCATTAGCAACTATATCTAAATCCAGCTTTTCTGATAAATGCTCCTCTATATAGTCAATAGCAGTTATGACATTAATTACTTTATAAGACATTGCAGCTTACCTCCTTTTATCCATGCAACATTATATCAATTGTCACTTAATTATATTTAATAAATCTTGCTATTTTATAAACAAATTTATTGTTTCTATGTACTTTATTTAATACTATAAACTTAATGATATTCTTATATGTTTTCCAATCCTAATAATAACTATTTTCTAAATAACATAACGCCTTAATCCCTTATATAAATTCTCAATTCAAAAGTTTAATATATCACTTTCTACTTTTTGATTAAATACTCTAACCCTTTAATCTTCAACAACCGTTCATTTAATTGCTTACCATTAGCAAAATCTATTTTTAACTAATCTTGTTTTGTATGTTGAACGTACTCTACAATTGTGCCATCGGATGTTTTACTGTCATATTATATCCTGTAGGAACTTTTTTCTTATCTCTTACCACAACTGCTCCATTCTTTAATAGATAACTTCTCCATTCATTAACAGAATCAACCATAAAAGTAGACTTAGTTTCTATAAATGATTTGAGAGAATCATCAGAACCAGATAATAGTAAGACATTTCCTATTTGTGCTAATTCTAATCCAACTTCTTTATAAGAGAAACGCAAATAATATTTTCCTTTTAAAAAATTCTCATAAAATGGTATTGCTTTTTCTATATCTTAAATATAAAAACGTGTTAATATATCATATATCTTCATACTTTCCCCCTATATCTATCTATATTATTTCTTCTAAATTATAACACTCTAAAAATTATATAACAATAAATTAAGTATCCTTGACTACCTTAAATACACTTTCACAATGTGTTTTAGCTATTATCAGAATATAAAAATTAAATATCTTTATTACCATTAGAATAAAATTTATACAGTAAATATTCTTTTTGTTATCACATAATAGACAATAATTTTTTAATCTCTATATAATAGGTAACATCATTTTCGTAAGATATTCACTAGGTGGACGATTGATATCATTCAAATACTGATAATATATATCGCCATGAAGTTTATATCCACTGTTCTTTGCCCATGAAAATAAGTCCTCTAAAGTAGGGTCTTGTAATTCATAAGGTCCTAAATCAATTGCAGTTATTATTTTCTGTGTAGGAACAATTCTTTGTAGAATTTCATTTTTCCCATCTATATAAGTAGATACAGGAAACCCTACTTCAACATCCAATTTGGCTAAATCCATGTTATGAAAACATACAATTGGTGCTCCTGAGGATAAGATTCCTCTCTCCTCCAGATATTTAGAAATTTTTTTTAAACTTTGCTTTGAAAACTCTGAAAACCCTACCATAAAGTCAATTGTTTTTCGTATTGCTAAAATACAGTACTCAGGCTGTTCAGCTATTGTTATATTAGATATTCTAGTCATTTTATCCCTCCATTACTTTATTTTCATTTCTAGTATTTTTTCCTGAAATTTACTGTTTATCTAATTATTTCCTATGAATATATAACAGAATCTCCTTTCATTTCTTATATTGAAAGTATAACAAAAACAATCTTATCATGCTTGTCACACAGTGCTCTTATAACCAGCACATACTTAAAAGACTTGCCTAATTTTAAGGCAAGTCTGAAAAGAAATCTTGTTTTTTTATAAAAAATTTATACAAACAATTCAAATATTAAAATAATAAACTAATATAAAACTATAAATTTAAACTTATTAACATCAAATATTAGAATTCAAACAAGTTTCAGGTTCATCTTCTATTTTTGCTATTTTAAACTTACATGCAATTAATACTAGAGATACTATTGGATTTATAATATTTAATAAAGCATATGGACCATATGTTAATGCAGATACACCTAATGTCGCTGTTATATACGCACCACACGTATTCCATGGTACTAGTGGGGAAGTTAAAGTTCCACTATCTTCTAAAGCCCTTGATAACATCTTAGGATGTATACCTCTCTTTTTATATTCCTTATTATACATTCTTCCTGGTATAACTATGGATAAGTATTGTTCACCTGCTATTATGTTAGTAACCGTACAAGTTACCATCGTACATAATACTGTTCCAAATACACCCTTTGCTAATCTTAATAAAGAAGATGCTACTACTTCAAGCATACCAGTTTTTTCTAAAATACCTCCAAGAGATAGAGCACATATTGTTAAAGATACAGTAGACATCATGTTCATAATGCCACCTTTAGATAATAAAGCATCTACCTCTTCTATTTGTGTTGATGAAACATATCCATTTTGTGCTGCGTCTAATATCGTATTCATAGATTCTCCTTGAAAAACTACTGCAAACAATATTCCCAATACAACACCCACTATAAGCCCAGGTATAGCAGGAACTTTAAATATAACTAGTCCAATTACTACTGCTGGAGCTAATAATAATACTGGCGATAAAGTATTAAATGTAGAATCTAGTGTAGACCTAATTAGTTCTATCTGTTTTATATCTAGTGCTTGACCTGAATACTTCATTCCGATTACACCATAAATTACTAAACAAATTAATAATGATGGTATAGTTGAATATAGCATATATTTTATATGTGTAAACAAATCTGTTCCTGCCATTGCTGGAGCTAAGTTAGTTGTTTCAGATAAAGGTGATAGTTTATCCCCAAAGTAAGCTCCAGATATTATAGAACCCACTATTAATCCAACTGGCATACCTAAACTTTGACCAATTCCTAAAAGAGCTACTCCTACTGTACCCATTGTACTCCAAGATGAACCTGTCGCAAGAGATACTATTGCACAGACTAGTGTTGATGCTACTAAAAAAATATTTGGTGATAAAATTTTTAGTCCCCAGTAAATCATACATGGAACTACTCCACTTACTATCCAAGTTCCTATAAGTACGCCTATTATAATTATGATTAAGATTGCTTGCATTGCCATCTTTATACTGTCAAACATACTTAATTCTAACTCTTTCCATTTAAATCCAAGCCTATATACAGCTACAAGTCCTGCTACTGCTGTGGCTCCTATTAGTGGTACATGGGGTGATGAGCCATATATTAATACTCCTAGACTTAAAAATAATATCAAACAAGTAATTGGTATCATTGCATCAAACAGACTTGCTTTTCTACATTCTCGCTCTTTCATAAAATAATTTCCTCCTAATTATTTGAACACTACACTATAATTTTTTTTGAAACATATTCACTTGTACTAGATGACATGACACCTCCATAGGTTAAAAAAAATTCCACATTATCACCTACTTTATAATTATGATTTGTGTTACTTACATCTAATATCATGTGGTCTGAACTTGCTCCTAATATTTTTATATAAGTGTCTATTGGAATTAAAGAGTCAATATTTATATCCTGTTTACCTATAGCTATGATTGCTCTTTTTAATATTCCCTTATCTTCATAAACAGGTTTATTTCTAAAAGCATCAACTCCTATTTCTCCAATAGGAACTGATGGCTTTTCTTTACATTCAACTACTTGGCATATTAATTTAAATACATCTTGATATGTCCCATGTATATTTTTACCGTATGCTGTTTCTCTACCAAGTAAAATAGATTCGCCTATTCTCAAATTAGTAATACCTTCTGGCATATTATCACTTGTCATTAGATGTATGGAACTTGAATTACCTCCAGATACTATTTCTAGATTTATTCCAAATTTCTCTTTCATCTTTTGTGCTATACTTACTAGTCTGCCTATATTTTCTCTAGATGGTATAATAGCTCCATAACAAGTTAAGTTTGTAGCTATACCAATTATTTTGATATTTTTTAATCTTACTATTTCTTTTACACTATCAAAGAGGTCTTCTTCATAAAAATATCCCTCTCGTAAATCTCCTAAGTCAAACATAAGAACTATCTTATGAATAATATTTTTACTCTCACATAATTCATTTAATTTCTTTATTATTCCTAACTCTGAATTAAAACTAATATCACAATAATTGATAACCTCTTCTAATTCACTTAGCATTGGAATTCTAATCAATATTTTAGGTAAGTTTATGTCTTGTAATTTTTTTAAGTTTTGTATTCTTGAATCTGCTATATGGTCTATTCCTTCACTACATACTGCTTCTACTATTTCTTTTTGTGCACAAAATGATTTAGTAACAAAAGATATCTTAATATTTCTTTCATGACACATCTGCGAAATTATTTTAGCATTATGCTTTAACTTTTCTATATCTATTTCTAACCTAGGGTACATAATCTTTCCTCCTCAAAATTCAAACTTTTTAATAGGAGCTTAAGAGATGCTTCTTCATATTTTTTAGATAAAACACCCATAGATGCCATAATATAGTCATTATCTATCAATATTTTTGTTTTTTCCTTTGGAAATAGTAATTCTTTATTTTTATTGTATTTAAGCATATCGTCTAATATTTTTATTCTACTAGGGAGCCTAGTAAGTGCTCCCCCTGTACCAACTATATATCTTACTTCTGTTAAATCTTTCCCTTCTGCAATTTTGATTTTTCCAGTTGTTCCATATATATTTCTTATTTTTCCTGAATGTCTTAACATAGCTTTAACAACAGCTTCTTGTGTCAATCTCTCAACAAATAATATTTCTTCTTTTGATTTTGGTATTGGTGGATAATTGTCTATTATTGTATCAATATCTATAAATAATTCACTTTGTAAATTTTCTTTGCCTATAACTTCTACTATATTTTTCATATTTACATATACACCTAAATCCCCCTCAACACTTCTCTTTGCTACAGGTTCAGGATTAACTAATATTTTATTAATATAGTCACTTCCATCTGTAACAGAATGTACATCAGTAGTTGCTCCACCTACATCTATAGTTAACAAATCTCCAATATTTTTATATAAGAGTTTAGAAGCTTCCATTACAGCTCCCGGAGTTGGAGTAATATTTTCATTAACCATTTCTTTAATGTACTTCATTCCTGGTGCTTTGGTTATGTGTTCTTCAAACACACCTTGAATGATTTTTCTTGTAGGTTCTATATTCAATAAATCTATTTTAGGATATACATTTTCGGTTATATAAAGCTTATAATTTGTATCATCAAATATTAACCTTACTTCCTCTTGATTTTCAACATTTCCAGCATATACAACTGGTATGCCTAAATTCATAGAAGCTATCATTTCTGCATTATAAATAGCTGTATCTCTTTCTCCATAATCAACTCCACCAGCTATTAAAATTATGTTTGGATTTATCTCTTTTATTTTATTTAAATCAGTTCTTTTAATTCTACCTGATGTTACTTGACGAATAACAGCTCCAGCTCCTAGAGCTGCCTCTTTAGCTGCTTTTACTGTCATATCATATACTAATCCATGAACAGTCATTTTTAATCCACCAGCTGCACTAGAAGTTGCAAACATATCATTATACTCTATATCATCTACAGATAATTTATTAGCTAAATCTTTAATAGCACCTGATAAGCCATTTCTTACATCGCCACCTTCAAACACTGTGGTTGGAGCTTGACCTTGACCCCAAAATACAGGATTATCAGTATCAATATTGTGGAAAGCGTTTACCACAGTAGTAGTACTTCCAATTTCAGCTACCAACACATCTATTTTTAAAGAAATTTTGTTATTTTCCATTATTTATTGTTCATTTCTCTTCTTTTTTCAACTAAGAAAGTGGCTACATGTATGCCTTTGCTGTTTCTTCCAAATCCAGCATCTATGCCTTGTTCAACGGCTATTTCAGGTGTCACTTGTGTTCCTCCACACGCAATTATTACTTTGTCTCTTATACCTTTCTCTACACAATAATCGTGTAATTTCTTCATGTTTTTATAGTGAATATCATCATGACTTATTATTGTAGATGCAAGTATTGCGTCTGCATTTAGTTCAATTGCTGCATCTACCAATTTTTCTACAGGTACAGAAGTCCCTAAGTAATGACATTCTATACCATATTTTTCAATACCACCATGTTTTATATCTATTATTTCCCTTAAACCAACTGAATGTTCGTCTTCCCCAACTGTAGCTGAAACTATTTTCATAGGTTTTTCTTCTATATCTGCTCTTATTTCTTCATCAGTTAGTACTTTAGGTTCTTCTGGTATTACTAAACTGTTTAAATCTATATCAAATGGAACTCTTCCCTTCACTTCTATCCTAGTCCCTTCAGATTCATGCATAACTTCTCTACTTATAACCTCAACTTCTTGTAAGTTCATTTTTTTGACAAATTCTAGAGCTGCAAATTCAGCTGTTCTTTTATCAGTAGGAAGCATCATTGTTATCATTACAATTCCATCTGCACACCATTCCATTTCAGGCTTAATTTTAGTTCCATTTCTGTATTCGTCTGATTCTTTTAGTCTATTTTCCACATTATCAAAATCGTCAAGCTCATCAATGTATATGATTTTGTCTGGATTTTCAAATGTACATCCATCTATTAAGAGTGATGGATTGTCTATAGCATTTTTATCGTATTGAACTACATTGTTGTATCCAAAGTGAGCAGTTACAGGTGCTAAATAATCTTCTTCTCTTTCATAAACAGTACCTTCACCAACTCCTCCTTTTATTTTTCTAGATATTCCATCACCATTTCTTTCTGGATAATTTCCTGAGTCAACGAAAAATCCTTGCTCTACAGATTCAAAATATCCCCCAACTTCACATATTTCTTCCATATATAATACAGCTCTTTCTTTGAGCTCTCTTGCTTTACATCTTAATTCACCAACATCTTTAAGTTCTATCATATCCATAAGACCATCCATACCAACTAAAGCTTGCTTTGCTGTATCACATGCTTCTATGTTGTATATATGCCAAGGTACATTTCTACCTTCATCAGGTGTTATAGTTGATTGTATGTCAGCTCTAGTTAAGACTGATGTCAATAGATTTAATACATGAGTAACTGTTGCTTCTCTAGTTGATGACTCCATATATTTAGTATTCATTTGAGCTCTCATCTTATAATCACTAAATAATTCTCTAAGTGCAACAGCGTAAGGTAAGTCTATTCTTAAACACGGTGCTGGAGGTGCTGTTGGCGGAACTGTTGATAAGCATATATTACTTTTATCTATTCCTATTTTTTCTGAGAATATAGAGTTTAAAGCATGTTGAACCATAAGTTCAGGCATTACCTTCCATGCTTCTCTAGCAGTAGCATTAGCATTATGTGCTCCGTCTATTTGAGCTATATTGGCAAAAGCCATTATTTTCTTAGCTTCACAAGCATCTACAAAAGACCTTACCATGTTTATATTTCTATATAGAACATTATATTGCGGGTCTTGATGTGCTCCATTGACTCCTTCCTCAGCAAACATTACTGCTACTTCAGGACCAGCAACACCACTTACATATGAATGGTAATTAATAGGTCTACCAACTTCTTCTTCTATAAAATCAAGAGCCTTTCTTTGAGCTCTCACTTGTTTTCTTGTTATTGGAACTCCACCTATACCTTGTGGAGTTCCTTCTATAAGACCATCAAAATGTGATTGTCCAGCAGTTCTAATAACCATTAGGTGGTCAGCTCCGTGATGAGCTGCCATTCTCATTCTTCTTATATCATCTTCAAATCTGCCAGAAGCTATTTCAGTAGTAATAACTGGGCTTGGTTGAGGGTCTATATTATTGAAATACTTAGATGATGGTAGCCCCACACTGTCTTTTAAAGGTTTTGTACAGTCTTTATATTCAAAAGGTCCCATTTCAAGATTTTCCAAATGCTCTCTCCAAACCCAACCTCTTCTCTTTGGTTTATATTTATCCAAATCTTTTAATATATAGTCTATATCTAACTTTTTATTTTCCTTTAACATGATTCTACCCCTTCTCTAAATAAACATGTAACTTCATCCCAATATTTACCATTAACTAATAATAAACCTGCTTCTCTAACAGTTATATTTTTAGATTTAGCCAACTTATAAACTACATGCCCTGCCCCTTTACCTATAAGACCTCTTTCCATAACACCTTCTAAAATAGGTTTTATTTCAAGAGAAGAAAATCCCATTCGTAACAAAACAGACCTTTCTATTGATGGTGTTGTATTCTTTTTACCAAGGTCTATCATTGGTTCTACTATCTGGGTAGCTAAACTCCAAAACCTTTCTTTTAACTCATCATCACTTAGTTCTTGAAGATGTTTTCTTCTAACTTCAAAATCATCCTCTCTTTTTTTCATGAACATTCCTCCATTCATATTAATTTAATCGAATTTTCCGAATATTTATTATATGTTAACTTAAAAAACAATAATTACTATAAATTATTTAATACATCAACAACAAAATCTCTTGAACTTTTTACTTCCTCCATCAAAAATTCTATATCTTGATTACTTAGATTATCAATATTATCAATGTGATTGTTAGATATACAATTTTTTATAAATGATTTTCTTATTTTATTCATATCTATATCAACACATTTTAATAATTCTGGCCTTTCTGGTAATATTAAGTTTACTCCTGGAATTTCTTCTCTTGGATTTCCAAATTTTATATCTATTCCATTTTCTCTTGCAAAAGTAAGTTGTGGACATATGTGTTTCCCTGCACCTGTGTACTCTGTTTCTTGTACTACTATAACTTTATCCTCATCTAATTCTTGAGCTAAAGAGAATGCTGCTGCTAAAGATGTATTTCCTGCTGGACCTCTTTCTATACCTTCTAACTGTGCCAATAATTCAGTTGTATAAAAAACCTCTCCTTGTTTTACTAAAACGTATCTGTCCATATATCTAAGTGGTCTAGCTGCAGACCTAGGTACATCTGACCTATCAGGCCACGTACAGAATGGTATACCAAAACCTGTATGCCCTGTTGTAAATGATTTTTTATTAAATTGATTATCACTAGCCATGTGTAATCCTTTTAAATCGACACTTGCTCCTACTACTTTAGTATTAAGAGAACCGGCTTTTATCAATCCCCTTGCAGTTCCAGTGAGATTACCACCACCTGCATTTGTACAAACAACTACATCTGGGTATTTTTTATATTTTTCTCTAAATTGAATAGCTAACTCATACCCTAAAGTTTCTACACCTGCAATCCCAAATGGTGAATATAGTGAAGCATTAAAATATCCTGTTTCTTCTAATAGTACTAAGAATGTATAAAACAATTCTGGTCCAACAGTTAATTGAACAACTTCTGCTCCATATGCCTCACATTTTCTTGCTTTTTCTATAATTTCAGGTTGACCTATACCATTAGAGTCATAACATTCTTGAACTATTATACATTTTAATCCTTGCATTGCTGCTTGAGATGCTACAGCTGCACCATAGTTACCGCTAGTAGCTGCTATTACACCTTTATAGCCCATTTTTTTTGCATGATATACTGCAGTAGCTGCTCTTCTTGCTTTAAAACTACCAGATGCATTCATTGCTTCATCTTTTACAAATATTCTAGCACCTTTACCTTCTTTAGCACATTTTCTAGCTAACTTAGTCAAATTTTTAAGTTCTATTATAGGGGTATTTCCAACAGCATATTGTGATTGAATCACCTCAATATCTTGTAATGTATATCCTGTTTCACTCATCATTTTTTCATAATCAAATCCTATTCCTTCTTGTTCAAAAGATGAGTAATCCAATCCAATTGCATTTTTCATTATTTCATTATTTCTTCCCATAACAGCTTGATAGCTCATGTCTTTCATTGATGCTGTATTATTCATTATATACACCTCCAAATAATATTTCTTTAGCTTGTATTCCTATTTGGAGTAACTCTGGTATACATTTACCATAGTCATGAGTATAGTATGGATTTACTTTAAGTAAATTACCTTTTACAATTCTACCTGTAATTGTTTTAACTTCTACTAAATCACCTATAGAAGCATCACTTTGTATAAATCCTTTAACCCACATTTCTAAGGATACTTTTTTAGTATCCTCTGGAACTTGTGGAGCTCTTTCTTCTGGAGTCAATACTATATTGTGTATAATAACCCAATCATTAATTTTAGCATCCATTTTTTCATCCCCTTATTAATTGACTATTATTTTACTAATTAGTTTACTGCTATTTTATTAATTAACTAACTGTTATTTTACTAATTAGCCTTTGATTCTTCCTCTAATTCAACTTCTATCTGATTTCTTATATCTCCCATTATTGCTCTAGGTACTGGTATATCCAACATAGTTTTAAGACCTGGTCTAGCATTTATTATTAATGGAATAGAGTTTACTATCATTGCATAAGTACCTACTCCTCCAGGTATTTCAGGATTTATTTGTAAATCAATGTTTGGTATACCTTTTATTGATACATAGTCTCCTGTTTTAATACCTTCTGCTTCTGGTATTATCTGTTGTGGATGCTCCATTTCAATTAAAACTTCTCCGTTTACATATCCATATCCACACTGTCTACAACCAGCAACATTTCCAGCCAAAGCCTCTCCGTACTTAGATTTTCTATCTACTGTAGTCATTATTGGTTCTTTTGTTTGTTCTATCTTATCTAGTCTCCAGCCTAATCCATCAGCTATCATATTTATTGATTCTACAAAACCAACATGACCTGCTATAGTATTATTTTCTACACCTTTTACAAATACTTCTTTTGTTACTCCAACACCTTGTTCCACCATAACAGACTTTCCAAATGGAGATAAGTCATTTACTCTCTTAGCTTTTATACTAGTAACTTCCTCGCAAGTCCCTGAAAGTGCTAATACTAGTAAATCTAATACAAATCCTGGATTTATTCCTGTTCCAAGTATGCTTACTCCATTCTCTTTTGCAACTTCATCCATTTTCTTAGCTAAATCTGCATCATCAGCTTGTGGATATGCCATTTGTTCTGCTGTTGATATAACATTTATTTTTCTATTTAACAAGAACATTATTTTATCAAAAGCCTTTTTAGTGAATGAATCAGTTGCTAACAAAACAACATCTACACTTTTTTCTTTAAAAACTTCTTCATAATTTCCATTGATAATGACCTCTGGTCTTTCTCCTCTTTCAATTCCTAAGATGTCATACATACTTTTCCCTGAAGTGCTTCTACTACAAACAGATACTATTTCTATACCTTCTTTCTTTAGAATCATATTAGCCATACCTATTCCCATAGCTCCAAATCCCCAAATTCCAACTCTTACTTTTCTCATATATACAACCTCCTAAAAATTTATATATTCTTAATAATTAGTTAAAGCATAAATCATGCCAACTTTAGAATTAAAGTAAATATTTATTGGAACGTTGAAACTATAATTATTTTGTTATGTATTTTCATAATTAAAAAATAATATTTCTTCTGAGAAATAAAAAAAGAGCAAAATATTTTGCTCTTTTATAATAATTTTGCTCCTTTATTTTGCTTTTTTATTTTACTTTGATTTTGCTTATATTTTACTTTTTTATTTTGCTTCTTTATAATATTTTGATATTATATTTTTTTATTTTATATTGTAAATTTTGCCTATTCATACCTAAAATTGATGCAGCCTTAGTTATGTTGTACGATGTCTTTTCTAACGATTCATATATATACTTTTCTTCTATCTCACTGATAATCTTATTAAGTGTTTTATCCTCCAAATCGTTTAAAGAATAATTATTACTCTCTTTATTCTCTTTAAGATTATAATAGTCATTTAGATTAATCATACTTGTTTCTATTTGCACCTCATCTTCCATCATACTCATAGTACAATAAATTATGTTTTCTAACTCTCTTATGTTACCTTGCCAGTTGTAATTTTTTAAAATTCTGATAGCTTCATCTGAAATTCCTACCACTTTTTTATTTAACTTTTTATTATACTTTGAAATAAATTTTTTGCACAATAAAGGTATGTCCTCTTTTCTATCTCTAAGAGGAGGAATTTTTATATGAATTATATTAAGCCTATAATATAAATCTTTTCTCATTTTATGCTCATTTAAAATAACCCTCGGACTTTCATTTGTTGTTGCAATAATTCTTACATCTATAGGTATATCCTTAGTTCCTCCAACTCTTCTTACATAACCTTCTTGTAAAACCCTTAGTAATTTAGCCTGTAACATAATAGGCATGGAATTTATTTCATCTAATAATAAAGTTCCTTTATTAGCTTGTTCAAATAAGCCTGGCCTATCTATTGCCCCTGTAAATCCTCCCTTGCTAGTCCCAAAAAGTATACCTTCGAATAATGATTCTGGCAAAGCTGCACAATTTTGTGCTATAAACGGATAATTTCTTCTATTACTTCCATAGTGAATGGACTGGCTAAATAACTCTTTACCCGTTCCAGTTTCACCATATATAAATACTGAAGCATCAGACTTGCAAGCTTTCTTAGATTTTGCTATTGCTTCTTTAATCAAATTACTCTCCCCTAAAATATCATCAAATTCATAGCCTTTTTTTTGCTTGTTATTAACTTTATTGATTAAATTTTTTTTATAATTTCTGTTTAGTAAATTTTCTATAGTTGTCATATTCTTTGATATTTCAAGTGCTCCTACAAATTCTCCTTTAATGTCAATTGGTATTGTAGTATTAATTGCTGTTATTTCTTTTCCATTTTTATCTAGATATTTTTGAATATTGTCTTTAATAATTTCTCTTTTTTCCAAAACTTCTACTAGTGTACTTCTATTTATTTTCATTTTGCTGACTATATCAAAAAATGAATTGGTTAAAATATCATGTCTATTCATTTTTTCCATTTTTTGTACAGAACTATTGTAGATTATAGTTTTCCCTTCTTTATTAACAAAATGTACCCCTTCATCAATATTTTCCAATATTTCATTCATTACTTTAAAAAATATCTCTTGGTTCAACTATATCACCCCAGTACCTAAATATATAAAAACCCAAAAAATTAATAAAATGTTGCTATTGTATTTATCTTATCATATATTTATGATATTTTTTATGTACATTATATTAATATGTTTTTAAGTATATTTAAAATTTTATTTATATATCTTTCATTATGGTTATATACAATATTTGAATTGTCATTAAATGTACCAATGATTTTATATATTATTGATTTTATTAAAAAAAGAGATATACAAACTAATAATTTGCAATCTCTCAAATATAAAAAACCAATAAATTAGCTCATTGGATTTTTTAGTCCATAATATAATTATAGATTATTCAACAAACAATCTATAGAAATCTAAGAATAGTTAATTTTTTCAAGCTCTAACACTTTATTAATACAATCATCAAGCTTTGGTATATTATTCTTTATAGGATATTCAACATATATATCAGGTGTGACTTTATCCTCTTCATCACATATTCCACTATCAGTTAAATACATTGATGATGACATTCTAGCAATAAGGCCACTATTCTCTAGTTTAAATAATACAGGGTCATAAACATACCCATCACCACTAGTTTTACAACCAATTATAGTTGCAAAATTTTGTTCTTTACAAAATATAGCAAATGATTCTGCTGCTGAAAATACCATATCATCAACCAATAAATATATTTTTCCCTTAAATGGTGTCTTTGATTTTCCTTCTACAACTACTTGGTTATATTCAAAATCTGTAAACATACTTTCTACTTCTTTCGGTGCATTCTTAATCAATTCTTTAGGCAATTTACTAATATCATTAAGATTTATATTTCTTTTTTTAGTGTAGTTATTAATTACATCTGAATTATTTCTAAATAAACGATATCCCTTACACTTATAATCTTTATCTGTAAGCAAAGATACTAAATCCACCCAATATTCATCAGTACCACCAGTATTACCTCTTATATCAATAATAAGTGATTGATAATCTTGTACTTTCTTTAAATATAAATTAATTCTTTTCATATCATTTTTAATTGATTTGTTAGCAGAATTCATTTGAGGAATATACACATATCCAATTTTATCTTGGACTAAATCTTTTAACTCTATATCTTCATAACTTTCACTTCCAGATCCTTGACCGTTTTCTAAAATGTTATACATATCATTTACATCTCTATCATCAAAAAAATCATACCATCCAAGAGGTTCATAAAGTTCTTTAATCGTATCAAAATATTCTTTATTATTAATCAGCTCAGTATGATTATTGTTTAATTCTTGCAATATAGCATCTAATTCATTAGCAAAATCTTGGTCAGACATGGTACTAGTAATTCGTTTTTTAAAACTATCTTTTTTTGCAATCCAGTCTTTTTTATTTTGTCTCTTATTAACTTCTAAAAATGGATATCCTTTTTTAATCTCATTATATAGTTGTTCAAAATCCTCTACTTTCTCTTCTATTGTTAAAGTATCAGGTTTTGAACATCCAACATTAATTAAGAATATTAACAAAACTATTATTAAAATCTTATACTTCATAAAATGTCCTCCTATTTACACATCTTACCTAAATCATATAGTAAATAAATAAGAAATGTTGTCAAAATCCAAAGCTATATACTTTTATTTAAATAAATGCTTGTCAGAACTATGAATAACATTCTCATGTTATTAGCAAAATAATAAACCAAAAAAGTAATCATTCTTGAAAATATTGCAAGGTAAATTTGCCACTGAAAAATAATTACAGTAGAAAACTGGTGGCAAAACCACCTTTATAACATAATGTAAAAGGCTGAAACTCCGTTATTCTCTAATAAGTTTAACTAAAGTCTCACAATGTTGTGTTTCTTTAAGTGCTAAAACTATCACATTTTTTGAAACTTTCTAACTTGTTTTACGTTTACAGTAATTGAAACTACTGTACTATATAATACTATATTAAACTTTGTAATCTTTTTAATACAGTAAATGTAGTTGTATCTTTCCATTCATATCTTTGCTCCATAGCATAAACAATTTCTCTTGACATTAATATTATATCTGATACCCAAAGATATTGCTCTTTTTGTTTTTATGGAAGTTTTTTAGGGAAATAATAATATATATGTTTGGAGATAAAATGGAATAAGTGTACACACATATTGACTACTTATATTGGTAGTTCATATGATTATTGTAATTTTTTAGATACATAGTTAGATGATTTTATACTATAGTACGGATAAAATGTAGTAGAGTCTGTTTGCACCAAGTTATGGTATTGGTAAGTATAATTAGATAGATTTTGTTTTCTAGATAAGCCTTTTTAATTTTATCTACATTTAAAGATTATTATTAAAAAATTAATTAAAATATATTTCTAATATTCACAGTTTTATTTTTTCTTAAAATGCGATATAATAAAGATGTAAATTCGTATTAAAAGAGATAAGAGAACTGGAATTCTCCTATCTCTTTGGAAATAAGGAACTATAGTCTATTGTCGAGAGTGTAGTTTCCGAAAAAATCTAGTACTTTTTATATTTAATTTTTACTATGAACTGGAACCCTATTTTTGGACAAATTTTTAAACCACTCCAAAAATAGGTTTTTTTATTCTCTTTTTTCAAATATAATAAAATTAAAAACGAGGAAAATATATGAAAAAATATTATTCAGAAGA
>NZ_JAGWCV010000021.1:0-55223 GCF_020657735.1 Clostridioides sp. ZZV15-6383
TAGTTGAGGAAGATGATATTCAAGTATCTAAATGTACTAATGAAGGAATAGGTATTGACTTAGGAATTAAAGATTTTGCAATATGTTCAAATGGAAGTAAATTTAAAAATATAAACAAGACTTCAACTGTCAAAAAAGTTGAAAAGAAATTAAAAAGAGAACAAGGAAAACTTTCAAGAAAATATGAGAGTTTAAAAGTAAGAAATAAAAATATAAAAGAAGGAGTAGCTACTCGTCAGAATATCCAAAAACAGATAGTCAAAGTACAAAAAATTCATCAAAGATTAGCTAATATAAGAACTGATTATATTAATAAAACAGTATCTCAGGTAATAGAGCAAAAACCAAGCCATATAACCATTGAAGATTTAAATGTTACTGGAATGATGAAGAATAAGCATTTATCAAAGGCGATATCAAGTCAAAAGTTTTTTGAATTTAGAAATAAACTAACTGCTAAATGCAAGCAAAATAATATAGAACTTAGAGTAGTTGATAGATGGTATCCATCATCAAAGACTTGTAGCCAATGTGGAGAGGTTAATAAAGGTTTAAAACTTAAAGATAGAGTGTACAAATGTGAATGTGGATTATCTATTGATAGAGATTTAAATGCAAGTATTAATCTTAAAAATGCTAAAAAATATAAGATAGCTTAAAAGCACTTATATATGTACGGAGGGCTAACTTCGGAATTTAAGCCTTTGGAGAACTATACCAAATCCGTAGTAGCTTAGGCAAGGCGAGGTTCAATGAAGAAGGAAAAATCTCGATATGGATATATTTGACCATATTTTGAGTAGCAGTGTGATTACTTATTATGAGTGTTGCTATATACTTAAGAAAATCTCGTGCTGATGAAGAAGCAGAAAAGCAAGGTGAATTTGAAACTTTAAGTAGACATAAATCAACCCTACTAAAACTAGCAAAAGAACAAAAC
This sequence comes from Clostridioides sp. ZZV15-6383, assembly GCF_020657735.1. Classification (NCBI taxonomy): domain Bacteria; kingdom Bacillati; phylum Bacillota; class Clostridia; order Peptostreptococcales; family Peptostreptococcaceae; genus Clostridioides; species Clostridioides sp. ZZV15-6383. The sequence continues at coordinate 941 of NZ_JAGWCV010000021.1, forward strand.
TTAGATGTAATTGAAATAAAAGAAGAATTAGTTTCTGGCGAAAGTATAATACATAGACCCAAAATGCTTGAACTTCTAAAAGAAGTTGAAGAAAATAAATACGATGCAGTTCTAGTAATGGACTTAGACAGACTTGGCCGTGGAGACATGAAAGACCAAGGTATCATACTAGAAACTTTTAAGGAAAGCAAAACCAAAATCATCACACCTAGAAAAACATATGACTTAACAGATGAATTTGATGAAGAGTATTCAGAATTTGAAGCATTTATGGCAAGAAAAGAACTAAAACTTATATCTAGACGTATGCAAAGAGGTAGAATAAAATCAGTTGAAGAAGGTAATTTCATAGGAACTTCTGCTCCATTTGGATATGATGCTGTAACAACAGGCAGAAAAGAAAGAATACTTGTACCAAATAAGGATGCTGATATAGTTAGGACCATCTTTAACTTATATATTAATGAAGATATGGGTTGCAGTAAAATATCAAAATACCTAAATAACTTAGGCATTAAAACTGCTACAGGTGCTAATTGGTACAATTCTGCAATTACAAATATAATAAAAAATAAGGTCTACTGTGGCTACATTCAGTGGCAAAAAAAGGACTACAAAAAATCTAAAAATCCAAATAAAATAAAAACAGTTAAACTAAGACCTAAAGATGAATGGATTGAAGCAAAAGGAAAACATGAACCTTTAATAAGTGAAATAACATGGAAAAAGGCTCAAAATATACTTAAAAAAAATGGTCATGTCAGCTATGGTAATCAAATAAAAAATCCACTTGCAGGAATAGTGATTTGCAAAAATTGTGGTAGACCATTAGTATATAGACCATATGCAGACCATGACTATATAATTTGTTATCATCCTGGTTGCAATAAAAGTTCTCGATTTGAATTTATTGAAGCTGCCATTTTGAAATCTTTGGAAGACACTGTAAAAAAATATCAATTAAAAGCATCTGATTTAGACTTAGATAAAAATAATAAAGATAGTAATATAGAATTTCAAAAGCGAGTCTTAAAGGGCTTAGAAACTGAATTAAAAGAATTAGGCAAGCAAAAAAATAAGTTATATGATTTACTAGAACGAGGAATATATGATGAAGATACATTTATTGAAAGGTCCAACAATATAAGTTCAAGAACTGAAGAAATTAAAGATTCAATTAAGACAGTAAAAAATAGATTGAGTACTGTTAAAAAAGACAATGCTAAAATAATAGAAGATATTAAAACTGTGTTATCACTTTACCATGATTCAGATTCACTTGGAAAAAATAAACTCCTAAAATCTGTAATTGATAAAGCAGTTTATTATAAGTCTAAAGAACAAAAACTAGATTCTTTTGAATTAATGGTTCATTTGAAATTACATGAAGACTAGTAATATCAATAACATATAAAGAGTAGTGTGTAATGAAATAAGCCTTTTAGATATACTTGGTACAGAGGCTAACTATGTTCTTGATGAAGTTGAGCTAAAAGTTCAAGTTGGAAAACTTTACGAGCAACTAAACAAAATTCTTACTCCTAGAGAAAGAGAAATTGTCCAGTTAAGATACGGGTTAACTCCTTATGGCTATAAGACGCAAAGAGAAATTGCACAAAAACTCGATATATCGAGGTCATATGTATCTAGAATCGAAAAAAAGGCTCTTAAAAAACTAGAAAAAGAGCTTGTTCAAGAAAATTAATACTATATTTAAAAGGATATATCGTACATTGTTAGACAAAACTTTCTGTCTGAAAATCAAAATTACGATATATCCTTAAATTTTAAGCTACATAATTTTATTGTATACTTTCACATATTTCTTTAAATATAGGTATTGCAGATTTACTTCCTTTTTGAGTTCCTTCTACTAGTACAGTTATTACATACTTAGGTCTTTCTTCTGGATAAAATCCAGTTATCCATCCGTGGTCTATTGCTTTTTTGTTCAAACTACTTTGAGCTGTACCTGTTTTAACTCCACATCCACCATCTAAATCCTTCAAGTCTTTGGCTGTACCAACCTTAGACACAGACTTCATATATTCTTTAACTTGTGTACACACATAGGGAGAAATAAGTTCTTCCTTTTTTGAAGATTTATAAGTTTTTATTGTATTCATATCATTGTCCACAAGACTTTTATATAAGTACAATGGTTTGAATGTTCCATTATTAGCCATTATTTGAGTCATTTGATTTATTTGCAGTGGTGTGAATTCTATATTTTCTTGACCTATAGCTAAATTTCGTATTGATATATTTTTGGGAGCTTCCCTAATTTTTTCTTCATCAAGACCAATATCAACTTTTTCAAATAAATGCAATTTTTCAGCAGATTTCAAAATCTTTTCTTTGCCAAGCTTCATAGCTATATCTAAAAATGCAGGATTGCATGAATTAGAAAAAGCTTGTCTTAAATTTTGAAAACCATGCCCATCTCTTTTGTTACATCTTAGTATCTCATTAGTATTCCCAACTTTAGTCTTTCCTGTACAATTATAAGTGTAGTTCTCATCTATAACACCATTTTCAAGTGCAGAAAATAAAACTACCATCTTAAATACAGACCCTGGTGGATATGTCGCTTTTATAACTCTATTTTCAAATTCCCCATTTTTTCCTTTTAAACTTTTTGATATGTCATTTTGGTCAAAATTAGGTCTAGAACACATTGCAAGAATTTCACCTGTAGATACCTCTGAGATTACTACTGCTGTAGGATTTTCTTCTTTGTTTAGTATCTGTTCTAATTTTTTTTGAATGTTATAATCAATTGTAGTTTTTAGATGTCTATCTTTATCCTTATCATCAACAGTTTTTACACTTCCCTTTAGTATGTTTAGAGACTTTTCATTTCCTGCATCTCCAGCTTTAAAAGCACTTATATACTTTTCATTTGAATTTCTAAGCACACTATCCATACTCTTTTCAATTCCTGATTGACCTGATTTATCGTCTTCTTTTATATATCCTATTGTATGTGATAATAAACCATCTTTTGAATATCTCATGGTTTTTTCTTCTACTATTATTCCATTTTTTTCAAGCTCTTTTTTCATGCTCCTATCAATCTTTTTAGCCTGAATCTGTATTATAGGACGTGTCAATTGTTCTTGTATAGCTTTATATATATCTAAATCATTCATCTTAGTAGCTTTCTTAACAAGCTCTAAAATTTTATAGTTATTATTTAATTTTTCTTTTTCAACAACCAATACCTGAGACTTACTTGTATCTGTAAGTTTTTTGTTATTTCTATCATAGATTATTCCTCTTCCACTATTTAACTCTACTTTCTCAACACTTTGCGATTCAACACTTTGTTTGTATTTATCACCTTTTAATAACTGTATATCAACTAGTCTATAAATTAAAACACTATAAATTATTAAAATTATAGTAAATATATACCAGCTTCTCTTTCCCACTTTTTTCAAAAATGGAGTCTTCTTTTTTGACATGAAATCACCCCTTAGATAATTTCATTATTGACAATTTCTAAGGGGCTAATACTATTTTTATCAATTTTTTATTATTCTTCAACCTTTTCTTCTATAACTTTTCTAAGCATATAATCTTTACCAACTTTTACTGATAGCTTTAACTTCACTATTTGTCTAGGATGAGGAGCTGACTCTATAGCTTCTCCCTCTTCATTATACATTTCTTCAATTTTAGTAAACATAGTTTCTTTATATGGTCCCATGACCTCTATTTCATCACCAACACACATTTTATTTCTTTGCTCAACTACAATAAGACCATCTTCATCTTCTGTTTCTCTGACTATACCTATAAAATCATAGTTTCTAACATATGATGCTGATTGATAGTTTTGGTCTTCTGTTGTTGGTTTATTCAAGTAAAAACCTGATGTAAAATGTCTATGACTACCTTTCTTTAACTCTTCCATCCACATTGGATTAAACTTCCAGTTTTCTGGGTCTTTGTAAAATTCATCTATTGCCATTCTGTATGCTCTTACAACAGTAGCTACATAGTATGCAGTCTTCATTCTACCTTCTATTTTTAAACTTGTTATACCAGATTTGATTAATTCTGGTATATACTCTATCATACATAAATCTTTTGAGTTAAAAAAGAATGTACCTCTTTCATCTTCATATATTGGGAAATACTCTCCAGGTCTTTTTTCTTCAACTAAGTGATATTGCCATCTACAAGATTGAGCACAAGAACCTTTATTTGCATCTCTTCCAGTCATGTAGTTGCTTATTAGACATCTCCCAGAATAAGAAATACACATAGCACCGTGCATAAACGCTTCTATATCCATATCTAAAGGTGTTTTTGCTCTTATCTCAGATATTTCATCAAAAGACAATTCTCTTGCCACTACAACCCTTTTTATTCCATGCTCGTACCAGAAATTTGCACTTAGATAATTAGTTGTATTCGCTTGTGTACTTAAATGTATTTCCATATTCGGAATTACTTTTTTAATAACACTAAGCACTCCTGGGTCAGCTATTATAACTGCATCTATACCTATCTCTTCTAATTCCAACAAATAATCTTCTAATTGTAGAAAATCTTCATTATGAGGTATTATATTTACTGTTACAAATACTTTCTTACCTCTTTCATGTGCAAAAGCTACTCCTTCTGCCATATCTTCCTTACTAAAGTTCTTTGCAGCAGACCTCATTCCAAAAATTTCTCCACCTATATAAACAGCATCTGCTCCATATGTTATAGCTATTTTCAATCGCTCCAAATCACCTGCTGGAGCTAAAAGTTCAACTTTATTTAATTCCATCTACGTCACCTCTTTTACTTTCTTTATAACTTAGTGCCACACCATCACCTATTGGTACCAATGATGTACTTAAATAGTCACAATTACATATATAATCTAAATAATTTCTCATCCTTTTTACTATGGTCTTCTTTCTTCTTACAACAAAATCATCATGAGCAACCATACCTTTATATAAAATATTATCAGATACTAAAAGTCCACCATCTTTTAGTTTATCTATAACTAAATCAAAGAATAACTTGTATTGCCCTTTAGCTGCATCTATAAATATAAGGTCAAATTCACCTTGGACTTGACTAAGTTTTTCTTCTGCATCTCCTTCTAGTATAGTTATGTTATTGTCAAATCCAGCTAATTTTATATTTTCTTTTGCTTTTTCTATCATTTTTTCATTTCTCTCAACAGTTACGATATCTGCATCTTTCCCTATAATAGTTGCAAAAAAAATAGAAGAATAACCAATAGCACATCCTACTTCTAAAACTCTCTTTGGCTTTTGAATCTTTAATAATACTTTTAATAAATCTGAGACCTCTTTATGTATTATAGGAACACTATTTTCCTCTGCATAAATTTCCAAATCTTTTAAAAGTCCTTCTTTTTCTTTTAATGTCACTCTTATATAATCTTCAACCAAATCATTAACTATATTACTCATAAAAACACTCCCTAAAATAATAAATGTTCAAGTTTTGTCTTAATTTATTATTTTTTAAATTCATATTGTTATATATATTTACACTTTCTTTATTATAAATCTAAGAATAACAATTTTCAATAAAAAAGCCCAACATTATTCTTACCCTGTTAGACTTTTTATAATCATTGTTTATTCTTTTGTATTCTCTTTATTCGTTGCCTTTGTATCTTTTGCTTGCTTCTCTCTTGCTTCTTTATACTCTTTAACATATTTTAAATGGTCTTGATAGTTTGTACTATAGTTATTTCCACCATCAATCTTAGCTACAAAGTATAAATAGTCTGTTTTGTCTGGATATAGTGCTGCTTCAATAGATTTTATACCAGGATTTGATATTGGTGTAGGAGGTAATCCTTTATTTTTGTAACTATTATATGGTGAATTAATTTTTAAATCATCATACGTTACAATTTTCTTTCTCTCTTCAAATATATATTGTATTGTAGCATCTGATTGAAGAGGCATACCTACCTTAAGTCTATTATAAAACACACTTGATATTATTGGTCTATCTTTGTCAAGAACAGCTTCTTTCTCAATTATTGAAGCCATTTCCATTACTTCTTGAAGAGTCATCTTTGATTCTTTTTGTTTCTTTTTAAACTTGTCCATATATTTACTGTCAAATACATTTAACATTTCGCTTAGAATATCTTTTTCTGATTGCTTCTTTGAATTAAAATAATACGTTTCTGGATACAAGAACCCTTCTAAAGAAGTTATTCCATCTTCTTTCAAGTATGGAAATTTATCATAAAATTCTTGAGGCTCTTTTATTAATTTTTCAAAAGTAGCTTTATCCCCTAAATTTTTATTTACTAACATTGCTATAATTTCTTTGGATGTAGCACCCTCTGGAATAGTTACTTTTATACCATTCTGATATATTTTGCCTGAAACTAAAAGACTTATTATATCATTATTTGAATATGATTGATTAAGTAAGTATGTTCCTGATTTTATAGATGGAGCTTTATTGCTAACCTTTACCAAAAGTTTAAATAATAGTTCATTTTTTATTAATTTATTTTCATATAATATGTCAGATATTTTTCCAACAGATGCTCCACTTGGAATATCGATAATTACATCATTCTTGTTACTTTTATCATAAGGACCTATTTGCATAGATACAAATATCCCTGCTAAAATAATTAATATAACAATAATTAATGCTGTTAACTTTAATCTATTTTTTTTAAATCTCATAATATAATCTACTCCTTATGTATATTTATCCATTTTCTATTATAAAGCTAGATACTTTAATTTTCAATCATCTTGTAGAATAAAATTATTTATATTGTAAAAAATGTTTTAAAATATATATTTTTGTTACCATTTATCGCTTATCAAAAAAATAAAAAACCTAACACTATTTTTGACATGTTAGGTCTTTTATAATCACTTTTCTAAAATTTTCTAAAACTTTTTAATTTCATCTTTAGTTACAATACCATATATTAATTTATTTTTGTCTATTTTTTCATCTACAATAGAATATGAATCAATAAATCTGTCTTTTGCAAATGATAGTTTTTGTTCATCATCATAATACATATATGCTAAAATGTCACCTTCATTTACAAAATCTCCAACTTTCTTTTCTAAAATTATCCCTGCTGATAAATCTAAAATATCCTCTTTAGTTTCTCTGCCTGCTCCAAGAATCATAGCTGATACACCAACATCTTCAGCTTTAATTTTGCTTATATAACCTGATTTATTTGATTTAACTGGATATTTATATTTTGATTTTTTGAATAGAGAATAATCATCTACTACATCTTTATTCCCACCTTGGTTTTCTATAAACTCTTTAAGTTTATGTATAGCACTACCAGATTTTATAGATTCTTTTATCTTTTTTACACCATCATCAAAATTGTCTACAACTCTTGATAAAACCAACATATATGCTCCTAATACTTCACATAGTTCAACAAGGTCTTCAGGACCATTTCCTTTTAAAGTCTCAATGGCTTCTATAACTTCCAAAGAATTCCCTACTGCAAACCCTAAAGGCTCATCCATATCTGTTACAATTCCTATTGTATCCCTATTCATACCAGTACCTATATCAACCATAGATTTCGCTAATTCAAAAGACTCTTCTAAAGTCTTCATAAATGCTCCATCTCCAGTTTTTACATCTAACACAATTGCATCAGCCCCTGAAGCTAATTTTTTAGACATTACACTGGATGCTATTAATGATATATTATCAACTGTAGCTGTAACATCTCTAAGAGCATATATTTTCTTATCTGCAATTGCTACTTTTGCACTTTGACCACAAACTGCTATTTTAGACTTATTTACAGAGTCAATAAACTTATTTATATTCATTTCTGTTGAAAAACCTGGTATAGACTCCAATTTATCAATAGTACCACCAGTATGACCAAGACCTCTACCAGACATCTTTGCAACTGGTGCTCCACATGAAGCAACCAAAGGTATAAGAGCTATAGTGGTCTTATCTCCAACACCACCAGTACTATGTTTATCCACTTTTATACCATCTATATCTGATAAGTTTATCATGTCACCTGAGTTCATCATTGCTTCTGTAAGATACACAGTTTCCTGTTTATTCATCTTATTTAAATAAATAGACATTAACAGTGCAGAAGCTTGATAATCAGGAATATCCCCTTTTGAATAGTTTTCTATAAAATAATTTATTTCTTCTTTACTAAGTTCTAGATTATCTCTCTTCTTTTTTATAATATCATACATTCTCATACTTGAAATCTCCATTCTACTCTTTAATAATTTAAATAAGTTTTAAACTTTAAAATATTTTTAAATATGATAGTATTATAAAAAAACTGTCCCTTATTAGAAATAACTTTCTATATCAAGACAGCTCCTTATTAATTATTTTTAAATCAAACATTGACTATTTTGTTATAAATTTATTCAAAAATTTTATAAATTCAAGATATTTATAAATTTTCAACTGTACTTTTAACTAGGTTCATAAATTCTACTTTAACTTTTTTAGTAGTCTGTATTACTTCCTCATGACTTAGTGGCTGATTTAAGATACCAGCAGCCATATTTGTTATACAAGATATACCAATAACACTTATATTAGAGTGTGCTGCTACTATGACTTCTGGAACAGTAGACATACCTACAGCATCAGCTCCTAAAATTTGAGCCATTCTTACTTCTGCTGGTGTTTCATAGTTTGGTCCACTAAAAAACATATAAACACCTTCTTTTACATCTATACTGTATTGCTTAGCACACTCTTTAACTATATCTACATATTTAGAAGAATAGGCATCTGACATATCTGGAAATCTAGCTCCAAGCCTATCATCATTTTTCCCTACCAATGGATTATTCCCACTAAAGTTTATATGGTCTCTTATAATCATCAAATCTCCTGCTTTAAACTTTTTATTTACGCCTCCAGCAGCATTAGTTACTATAAGAATCTCAACTCCTAAGGCTTTCATAACTCTTACAGGAAAAGTAGCTTCTTTCTGAGAGTATCCTTCATAATAATGAAATCTACCCTGCATAGCAATTACTTCTTTTCCTCCAAGTTTTCCAATAACAAGTTGTCCAGCATGTCCTTCTACAGTTGATACAGGGAAATTTGGAATTTCGCTATATTTAATTGTAACAGAACCTTCTATATCATTTGCTAAATCGCCAAGTCCAGAACCTAATATCAAACCAATTTTAGGCTTTATATTAATTTTAGAATTTATAAATTTACTACTTTGTTCTATCTTTTCAAACATTCCAATCCCTCCATCCTATTAAGTTAAGTTTTTTAACTTTTTATCATTTTCTAATTTAAAATAAATCTTCTTTAAAGCTTGACCCATGTTTAGGCAATTTTACATTTAATATATCTGCAACAGTTGCTCCAATATCAGCAAATGTATCTTTCACTCCTAAATTAAAACCTTTCTTAACCTTTTTACCATAAATCATAACTGGAATATATTCTCTCGTATGGTCTGTACCTTTATATGTTGGGTCATTCCCATGGTCTGCATTGATTATTAGAATATCATCTTCTCTCATATTGTCCATTATTTCAGGAAGTCTACTATCAAACTCTTCAAGTGCTTTCTTATATCCTTCTGGGTCTCTTCTATGACCATATTTAGAATCAAAATCAACAAGATTTGAATATATCAGACCTTTATTATCTTGTTTCATATAATTTAAAGTTTCATCTACTCCATCCATATTACTTTTAGTGTGAATAGCCTCTGTAATTCCTTTTCCATTAAAAATATCTTCTATTTTTCCAACTGCTAAAACGTCAAATCCTGATTCTTTTATATTGTCAAGAACTGTTGGCTCAAATGGGTCTAATGAATAATCTCTTCTATTTGAAGTTCTCACAAATTCACCTTTTTTCTTACCTATGAATGGTCTAGCTATTACTCTAGCTACTGCATTATCTCCCATCATTATTTCCCTAGCTATTTTACACATCTTATAAAGTTCTTCTAGTGGTATTATTTCTTCATTAGCAGCTATTTGAAATACACTATCAGCTGAAGTATATACTATTACATCGCCAGTTTTTATTTGATGTTCTCCATACTCGTCTATTATTACAGTTCCTGAAGCTGGTTTATTTCCTACTACTCTTCTTCCAGTTTTCTCCTCAAATTCTTCTATTATTTCTTTTGAGAATCCATGTTCAAATGTCTTAAAAGGTTTTTCAACTATTATACCAGTCATTTCCCAATGACCAGTAGTAGTATCTTTTCCTTGAGACATTTCCTTACATTTTCCAAAACAACCTATTGGATCTTTTATACTTTCAAAAAAATCTACACCATCTATATTTCCTATACCTAGTTTTCTCATATTAGGAATCTTTATATCTGGATATTCCCTGAATATATTTCCAAGAGTACTTACATCCTTACTATCTCCAAAATTTTCAGCGTCAGGCAATGCTCCTATCCCAACACTATCAATTACAATCCAAATTACTCTGCTCATATAAATATACTCCTTTTAAATTATAAAATTTGCTATACAGTCTATTTAGCTTCTGCTTTTTGTAATTCTATATCAATATCATTTCTAGGATGTTTTTCCTTTATTTCTCTTCTCACGTTTTTATCTATATGATTTAAATATACTTGCAAACTAGATAAATTAACATTTCCTAAAATTTTACTCACAACAGCAATGTTAGCGCCTTCATTTAACAGATGAATTGCAAATGAATGTCTAAGCATTGTAGGATTTATATTTTTATCTATATTAGCTAAATTAGAATATTTTCTTATAACTTTCCAAAGACCTTGTCGTGTAAACCTTTGACCTAATGAACTTACAAATAATGATTTTTCACCTTCTACAGCGATTTTAGGTCTTGCTTCTTTTAAATATTTCTCTAAATAAAGTTTTGTAATATCACAAAGTGGTATCACTCTTTGACTTTTACAGCATGAATTACAATAAATATAATCAATGTCAAGGTCAACATCTTCTATATTCATATCTACTAATTCAGATACTTTTATACCAGTACCATATAATACTTCGAAAATAGCCTTGTCTCTAATCAACTTAGGTGTTGTTAACTTTGGAAAGTTTAGTAATCTTTCAATTTCTTCTTCTGTAAGTATATTTATATCTTCTTTTTTTATTTTAGGTTTTTTTATATCCTTTGCAGGATTATTTGTACATACATGATTTAAAAATAAATAATCATGAAAAGATTTTATAGATGATATCATCCTCGCTATTGTAGCTATTGATACATTATCTTTTTCCAACTTTATTAAGTAACTTATAATATCATTTTCCACTATATCTACTAGTTTAATACTTTTTTGATTTATATATTCCATATATTTTTTTATATCCATAACGTATGATGCCACTGTATTTTCTGATAATCTTTTTTTATCTTTTATGTAATCTATATATCCCTCTATAATATCCATTATAAACTCCTTTATTTAACTAGGAACTTAATAATACCAATACTTACAGTATTCAATATTAATTGCAACCCCAATGATAGTGCTATTATAATTATAATATTTAGTATATACCTCTTAACTAAAAATTGCATATTTTTTTTATTTTTCTTTTTAAATTCATAAACCATCTCTTTAAAATAGCTTAGACTAATTAATGTTAGTATGATTGCACATGGAATAATAATCAAATTTTTAAATAATATTATTAAAATCATTTTTATACTTTTAAATTTTAATGCCAGTATACAACTATTTATCGTATAACCAATTGACATACCTTTTAATACAAAAGCTACAAGCACTGCTGGAATTGTTACTACAAACAGACTCAATAGAGCTATTGAACCCATAAAGATTACATCTGATTTTAAATTTTGTATAACTGTATCTTTTATGTTTATATTTAGATTGTAATACTCTACAGCAGGATTTATATTATTTAATATATTGTCACTAGAACCTGGTAAAATTTTATTTATGTAAGACCCAACAACAATAGACATCATAAACAACAATCCTATAATAATTATTTGTCTATTCAATTCTCTAAAATCATTTTTTCTATATGTTCTTCTCAATTTTATTCCCCCTTGTCCTTTATAAAATAATATGCTTTAGGACAAGGGGTTATTCATTTTATAAATATTAATTTTTAAACAAATCTTTTACTAATAATAATCCAATAGAAGTTTTTGCATCCTCAACATCATTTTTTAATACCATATTATATGCTTCTTCAAGCTCAATTTCATAGACATCTAAAAACTCATCTGCATCTAGATTATTATCTCCTGGAGTAAGACCTGTTGCTAAATATACGAACATTATCTCATTAGAAAAACCTGCTGAAGTGAAAAATTTATGTATTAGCTTAATATTTTTTGCACTATAACCAGTTTCTTCTTTTAATTCTCTTTCAGCACATTCTTTTGGACTTTCATTTTTTTCTAGTTTACCAGCTGGAATTTCAAAGATTGGCTTTTCTATAGGTTTTCTAAATTGCTTAACTAGTACAACTTTATTATCATCTGTAATTGCAACTATTCCTACTGCCCCACCAACTTCTACTAACTCCCTTTTTTGATAGCCTTGCCCTGGAATTTCAACAGTATCAACCTTTAAAGTAATTACTTTACCTGTATAAACCCTATCACTACTAATAGTTTTTTCTTCTAATACCATCTTAAACCTCCATTAAGTAATATGCTGCTGTACTTGCAGCTTTGAAAAATGCTTCATCTTGTTCATAATTTCTTCCCATACTTTTTACTTTTAGATTAAAATAGTCTAAATCCTCTTTAGTTTTATTATTATCTATATAAATTATATTATGCTTTTTGTCTAAAGCACTTGAATTAACTTGCTCTTTTATAAATTTTAATTTTTCATCATCATATATAGTTATTGGTATATCTACATTTACATTTACAATGTCTTTAAGTATAGTCATACTATGATGTGAAATGCCTTGATGTCTTTCTCGTTTATCAGCAAAACTAATTCTTGGAATCGCTATTGCTCTTCCTCCAAGTTTTTTTACAGCATCAAGAATTGGACCTTGTTCAATTCCTGTAAATCCATACTTCGTTCCTGTCCCAGCAATTCCTGGTCCCATACTTACAAATACTACATCTGCTTTTAATACTTCTTTTGCTGTAATTAGTGCAGTATATATATTTATACATTCACAATCTCCACCAAATGCATTTCCTATAGTTATTGTACTATCTATTATTTTTTTTTCTTTTAAAGTACTCACATTTTTACTTAAATAAATTGGAAGAGATGCTCCATCAGTCATTATATATACTAATTTTTTATTTGGATTATTTCTTTTAAATGAAGCTGCAAATGGAGTCAGCATACTGTGGAGAGTTCCCACTACAACAGAAAGACCTTCTAAGCTTTTAAACTTCTCAAATTCATCATGATAAATACTCTCTTGTTCTTCAACAGAATCCACTTTTATTTGAAGAGGTGTATATCTAAGTTTCATTATATGACCACCTTCAGTTAAGGTAGATTCTAAATTATTTAAATTAGTTATTACAAAATGGTATCCACCTGTACCTAAGCTCAGTTCTACTGCTGTTGTATTTAAGACTACTTCATCTCCTATACTTATAGTTCCAGATATTTTTGGATAATTATATGCCCTTTGTATTTCCCCATTTACATTTACTCTTATATCATCTAGAGTTTCAGTTTGACTTACTATTGATTCAACAGTCCCCATTCTTTTGCTTATCATAATGTTACCTTCCCAATTTATCTATAAAATTTAATAATTTATTTTTTTCTATTATTTTAGTCAATGAGTATTTCTCAGTGAATATATGCATAATAATTACAAATATTAGCCAGCCTAATCTAACGTTAAATGGATACCCAAAAGAAATAAGCATTCCAATAGATATTCCAAGGACATTTGAACCAGTATCTCCCATCATAGCCCTTGCCTTTAAATCATAATTAAAATATGCAAGTACATTTGGTACTATAAGTAATGGAAGAACTTGAACAAATCCTGTCAATGTTAAAAATATAATTACCATTATGAATAAATATGCTTTTATTGCCCTTCCTGGTCTTAAATCCAAAAGATTCATCAAATTAGTTGATAGAGCTATTATTAGTGTATTTATCATTATATCAATTAGATCCTTTGATATAGAAACAGAAACTATAAGTCCTACAAATCCACCAAATAAAGCTTTAAAACCTCCTGTTGTAAGACTTCCTTTAAATAGACTTTTAAAATGCCCCTTTAAACCACTTACATCTCTATTTCCAACAACATCGTCTAGTATCCCTGCAAAAAACATGGATATCATGCCAAACATAAACATAAATATATATGCTAAATCCTTAAATTCTGTAGTAAAGAAAGCAAGTACTATTCCATTAATTACAATCATAGGCAAAAATACAATTCCCATACTTACTGGTATCATATCTTTTTTATAGTTTGGTCTAAGTACATTTCCATTTATCAATAAATTCTTAAATAGTGGAATTACAGCATAGGTTCCAAATAATCCAGTTAATAATAAAATGGTATAAAGTATATAATCTTTCACTAAGATATTACCTCCATTCTTTCTTTTTTTGTCCCAAAACCTTTTTTATATGATAATACTGTTTCCCTCTATGAATAAAACCTTTTAAATTTCTTCCTGTTTCATTATGAGTCATATTTACTAATACTTCTTTAATTTTAAATCCATACTTTAATATATCAATGGTCATTCCAACTTCTACTCCATATCCAAAAGGTATTTCATCAAATTTTTCTAAAACTTCTCTTTTAAATATTCTTTGACCTGATAAAGTTGCATCTAACTCAACACCAGTCATCTCAAACACAGAATTCTTAGCTAAACCCTTTACAAAACCCAAGCCTCCTTTTTTCTTTGCAGGAGGAAACTTGGCTATAGTAACATCAGCATCACCATTTAATATAGGTACAATTAATTTTTCAACTTCTTTAGCAGAACTTTCTAAATCTCCATCTAAAAACCCTATAATATCTGCATTTTTCATTGATAACTTAATACCATAATTTAAAGCATATCCTTTACCTCTATTCTTATCTAACTTAAAAAATTTAATCTTTTCATTCTCTAGTTTAGATACAACGTTAGCAGTATTATCAGTTGAGCCATCATCAACAACTATTATTTCATTTATTTGCTTAATATCCACTATACTTTCTAATGTATATTTTATTCTACTTTCTTCATTATAAGCTGGTATTATTATACTTATATAAGAATCCATTTTTTATCTCCTTAAAATTATTTCTATTTAATAGATGGCAACAATGAAGTTGCAGTATCTAATCTACCAAAATTACCAACTATATTACCTTGTTGTAAAAGAATAGCTAAAGATAAACTTCCTACACCTTCATCAATATTATCTATAGTTGCAATCTTGTTTTTAGAATATAGCCCTACATAAGAAGTTTTAACTCCTGTATTTTGAACTTCAACTAAATATTTATTTTCTGATTTAAGTTTTGAAACTACAAATTTTTCTATCTTTTCAAACTGTTTTGTACTATCTTTTGCATCATTTCCACCAGCTATTACAACAGAATCATATTTTAGATATGTATTGTCAAGAGAGTTAAATTTTATTACATCTAGCTCTTGAAGATATGTCAGAATATCACTTGCATCTTCCTTTTTAAGAGTATCAATTATATAATTAACTGCATCATTTGCATTTTTTACCTCTGTACCTAATTTAGTTGAGATTTCTTTTAACTTTTCTGGATTTGCTATATTTTCTTTTAATACTATATTAAATGCAACACTTCCATTAGATTTATTTATTATGTCTTCTATATTCTTTGTATAATCGTCATTTTCATTAGCTGATATTATTCCTATACTTTTACCATTCAATAAACCAGCTAAAATCTTATCTACATTTTTATTTATAAAATTAACTGCTTCTTCATAATCTCTATTTACATTTGCTAGGTCACTGCCAAGTTTATCATTTTTTTCTTTTAAGATACTAAATTTATCATCTAAATCATTTATTATATTTGCTTGTTGTTCACTTAATTGTTGATTATTATTTAAATTAAATCCTACTAACATGCCTATACCCAAAGCTATAAATATAGCACCTATAGTGACTATATAATATTTCATATTAATATGCATATTTATCCTCCTAAAATTTACATCTGTAATAATACTCTAAACTTCAATTGCATTAGCTGTATGAATTGTTGAACTCCTGGTGACAATGATGCAACTACCAACACAGGAAATAATGCTGTTGCTATTAATGCCCATATGTACTTTATTTTTAATTTACTTCTATACAACAAATTCACTCCTTTAGCATCTATAAGTTTTGAACCTATTTTGAGTCTAACTAAAAAAGTACTTGCCATACCTTTTCTTCCTTTTTCAAGGAAATCAATCATGTTTGAATGTGTGCCAACCGCCACTATTAGCTCCGCTTTATACTCATAAGCGATAAGCATAGCTATATCTTCACTAGTTCCTGGTGCAGGAAATACAACTGCATCCAAACCTAATTCCTGAACCCTCTCAAGACCTGGTGCTCTTCCATCTGTATAAGCATGTACTACTATTTCACTAGCCTTTTTTAACGCTTCATCACTTACACTATCCATATCTCCTACAATTACATCTGGAGTATATCCAAACTCAATTAAAGCATCTGCTCCTCCATCAACACCAACTAAAACTGGCTTTACCTCTTCTATATAAGAAAGCATTGTACTTAAATCTTCTTTATAGTCCTGACCTCTTACAACTATCAATACATGTTTATTAGCATAATTAGTTTTCACTTTTGGAATTTCTACTTCTCCAAGTATAAATCCTTTTTCTTTTTTAGCATAATCTATAGTATTATCTATAAATCTGTCCAATTCTACAGCTAAATTCTCATAAGCAGCCTTTATTTGATGTGCAACTTCATACTTGTCCAAAACTTCGCCTGCACCTAAAAATTTTCCTTCTCTATATATCTTTCCATCTACAACTTCTATAGTCTGTCCTTCTTTTAATTCTTCAAATAACTCTTCTCCAATATTATCAATTATTAGTATATTATTCTCAGTTAATATTCCTGGACCTTTATTGGGATACCTACCACTTATAGAAGGAGCCGCATTTATGACAAGTTTTATTTTAGCTTCTACTAAAGAGTTTGCAGCAACTTCATCTATATCGATATGATTTATAACTGCTATTTCCCCACTTCCAACTCTTTTAGCAAGTTTTTTGGTTTTTCGATCTACTTTTATAGGGGCCTCGACTCTCATTTTTAAACCTCCACTATCATTATTAAAATCACATTATATTATAGCATTACTTAACAATAAAATAAATGTTTTAAGTTTGTTTTGCATCTTGGGTATTCACAATGCTATATTTCATCATTTTTTTATTTAATATATTCCATAATACACTTAAAAATACAAGGTTTATCTACATTAAAGCCAATATTTATATTAAAAAATAAACCACTGTCAATTTACAACTTGTAAAGACACATACTATAACTATCGTATAATAAAATTATTATATTGATATATTAAGCAAATAATAAATAAAAATTTTGTATTTATTAAAATAGCGAAACGGTATAACCTTGCTGGTTATACCGTTTCGCTGCTTGTAATACGCATTTATAGCCAATGCCTTAATTAAAAAGCCTTACTTTTTATGTCTGTTTATTTAACCATACTATGTTCTAGTCTTAATTTATCAGCAATCATTGCTATAAATTCCGAGTTAGTTGGTTTTCCTTTAGTATTGTGTACCGTATATCCAAATAGCTGATTTATTGTATCAACTTTTCCTCTACTCCATGCAACTTCTATCGCATGTCTTATCGCTCTCTCAACTCTACTTGGTGTTGTATTGAATTTTTTTGCTATACTTGGATATAACTCTTTTGTTACTGCACCTAAAAGCTCAACATTATCAATAACCATTTTTATTGCTTCTCTTAAATACAAATATCCTTTTATATGAGCTGGTACTCCTATTTCATGTATTATATTTGTGATTTCTGTTTCTATATTTCCTACATTCTTAACAAAATCACTTCTAGTCATTTGAGTTTCTTGAACTGGTCTAGGCTTTGGCTCAACTTGAGTAACTCTATTAGAAACTAGTTCTCTAATTCTGTTTATAAACACAACAAAATCAAATGGCTTTACTATGTAGTAATCTGCTCCTAGATTTATTGCGCTTTGAGTTATCTTATCTTGACCTACTGCTGATAGTACTATTATTTTTGGCATTTTAGGTATATCCATAGTATTCAATTTTTCAATTACACCTAATCCATCTAGATGTGGCATTATTACATCCAATATTAATAAGTCCGGTTGTGTCTTTTTTACTAAGTCTAATGCTTCAATTCCATCCTTAGCTATGCCTAATATATCGATATCATCCTCATTAGACAAATACTCTTTTAATACCTGACAAAAATCCTTATTGTCATCTGCTAAAACTATTTTGATTTTTTCCACTAAAAATCCCCCCATTAAAAAACATCTTCTTATTACAGAAAACTAAACTTTTTACACAATTGCTTCCTAATTATCTACTCTAAAGCATATTCGACACTCCAAAATTATATTCCTTCTAGATAATTGATAAAATAATAAAATTTTTTAATGCCTCACCTACAATTTTATCATTTCATCTATAAAAATACCATATCCTTTTTTCGGATTATCTCTAAAAACATGAGTTATTGCACCAATAATTTTATTATTTTGTATTATTGGAGCTCCACTCATACCCTGTACAATACCTCCTGTGTATTCCAATAACTTATCATCTACTACTTTTATTACCATATCTCTATAATTTCCTTTATCATATACTATACTTTCTATTTTTATATCATAGCTTGTTATATTTTTGTTTTTGTCCTCAAAAAGAATTACTGCATCTCCTATTTTTACATCTTGTGGTGTTCCAACTTCTATTAATTGCATTTCTTTATTTGCTAAATTAAATTCTTTATTATGTTTTTCTGTAATATTACCACTTATACCTAGTTCTGAATTATTTGAGAAATTCCCCATTAAATTACTGTCATTAAAATCACCTTTTATTTTACCTACTTTTTCATTACTAGCCTTTACTATTTTTAATTGTTCTGGCTTGTATATATATCCTTGTTTTATTTTTAATAGTTCATTGGTGTCCGAATCTTTTATGGCATGACCAATTGCTTTAAACTTTTCCATGCTAGGGTCATAAAAAGTCATAGTTCCAATTCCAGATATTTTATCCCTTACCCACAATCCAAGTTTATATTTACCATTTTCTTTTTTAGTTTCTATTACTTCTGTTTTATACTTATTTTTTCTCTCAAAAGTCACATCAACTTTACTCTTTTTAACCGTATTCAAAATTTCTGATACATCTTGACTATTTTTTATTCTTTTATTATCTATTTTTACTATATTATCACCAATTTGTATGCCTCCAATATAGTCTACATCTTCCTCCTCATACCCTAAGACCAATACACCGTCTGTATTTGCTTTTACTCCAATTATATTTCCCATAGGATATACAAATTTTTTATTATGATTCTTAATTGTAAAAGCTTCTATTGGGGTTTCCGTATTACAATTCTTATTTTGAAAAATTATAAACATGGTAAAAATCGATACAGCTACTAATACTATCCAAATATTTTTAAAATTTTTATTTATTTTGTTCATATATCCATCTACTCCTATGCTGTATTATTATGTATTTATAATTCCTTTTTCCAGAAAATTTATTCATTTAAAAACCTCATTTAAAATCTTACTAAGTGCTTTTTAATATATAATATGATAGTATTATATTGTAACAAAAAGTTTGAAGGGCGGTAATATATTGAAATTAAATGTAAGAATTGCAGACATAAATAATTGGCGTGATTTAGTTAAATTGTCTGTAGATAAAAGTCAGTTAGATTATATTGAAAGCAATGCACTTTCTATTGCTGAATCTAAATTTATAACAGCTTGGATACCTGTTGGAATATATGATGAAAATTCTCTAATAGGATTTGCTATGTATGGTCGTCTAGAAGATGATAGAGTTTGGCTTGATAGATTTATGATTGATTCAAAATATCAAGGCAGAGGATATGGAAAGGCATCATTAGATTTTCTTGTAAATTATCTTAAAAAGGAATATAACTGTGAGGAACTATATCTTAGTATATTCGACGATAATAAAATGGCTATTAAGCTTTATAAAGATTTTGGATTTGAATTTAATGGAGAGCTTGACTATGGTGGCGAAAAAGTAATGGTATTAAAATCTAATTGATATTAACAAAAATATATATATATCAAGGAGGTGAAGTCATTATATAAACATATCATATAATGATGGATAAAATGGCTCAAAATACAACTTTAGAATTTATTGAAGAAAAAGATTTAGAAAACCTTGAAAACGTAAAAATTTTATTTACTGAATATTCTAATTCCTTAAATATAGACTTATGTTTCCAAGACTTTAATAATGAATTAAAAACACTTCCAGGAAAATATAAAAAACCTTCAGGCTCATTGATATTGGCATTTGTTGATGAAAATTTGGCAGGCTGTGTTGCTTTAAAAAAACTTGAAGGCAAAGTATGTGAATTAAAAAGATTATATGTAAGAAATCAATTTAGAGGGTTAAAGATAGGAAAAATACTATTAGAAGAAATCATTGAAGAAGCTAAAAAAATTGGATATACACATATGAGATTAGACACTCTTCCAAGCATGAAAAGTGCACAAGGATTATATGAAAAGATTGGTTTTTATGATATAGAGCCTTATACTTATAATCCAATTGAAGGGGCTAGATATATGGAATTAAAATTATAATTTTTAATAGGGAGTGTCTCAAAGTGGACGTTTTAGTTCAATATAACCATTAAATATTTTAAAATAATTTAATCATAAAAAATAGGTGTAAAGCATTTATCTAAAAATTCTTTACACCTGTTAAAATACCCATTTTTCACTAACACTTTTTAGCCATTTCAATAATTTCACTTGCATGCTCAATAGTTTTTTCTGTTATATTATTACCTGCTATAAGTCTAGCAATTTCATTTTTTCTTTGACATTGATTTAATTTACTAACATTTGTAAATGTCCTATTATTTGAGGTATCTTTCTCTATACAATAATGAGTATCTGCATTTGCAGCAATTTGAGGTAAATGAGTTATACATATTATCTGTTTTTTCTTTGCTATATCACTCAATTTCTCACCAACAATTTGTGCTGCTATTCCACTTATGCCTGTGTCTATTTCATCAAACACTAATGTATCAATATCATCTATATCAGCCAATATTGTCTTAAATGCCAACATAAATCTAGACATCTCACCACCTGATGCAACTTTATATATAGGTTTAATATCTTCTCCTAAGTTAAAGGATATCATAAATTCAATATCATCTATCCCATTTAGGGTAAATGAACTTGCTTCAAAATTAACCTTGAACATTACATTTTTCATATTTAGACTTTTTAATTCATCAAGAAGTATTTTTTCTAAAGTAGTTGCTACTTCTATTCTCGCATTAGTCAATTTATTAGCTTTTATTTTTAAATCTTCTTCTATATTCATCAGTTTACTTTTTAACTGTTCAACTCTTTCATCTCTATTTAATATTTCATCTAATCTACCTTTAATTTTTCCATAATACTCAAATATATCGTCTATGCTATCTCCATATTTTCTTCTTAAATTGTTAATCTCATCGATTCTAAGTTCAATCTGTTCTAACTCATAAGGTTCAAAGTCTATATTATCTTTGTAATTTCTTATATCACCAGATATATCTTGTAACTCATACATAATCCTTTCTACAGTATCACTGTATTCACTTAAAACACTGTCATATTTAGATATATCATTAAGTTCTTTAGATGCAAGACCTATTAGGTCAATAACATTATACTCACCATTATGTAATTTACTGTAACTAGAATTTAGATTATTATATATCTTTTCACTGTTTCTATAAACTTCTCTTTGTTTTAATAAATCTTCATATTCATTCTTATTTAAGTTTGCAGCCTCAATTTCATTTATTTGAAATCTTAATAAATCTATTTCTCGTTGAATTTGCATCTCATCCTTATTTTCTGTCAAGCTATTCAAAGCTTTTTTTAATTCACTATACTTATGGTATACTTTTCTATAGGCAGCTTTAAACTTTTCTAATTCATTTTCTCCAAAAAGATCTAGAAATTTCAAATGAGTATCTTTATTAAACAAAGCCTGATTTTGATGTTGACCATGTATATCTATAAGTGTAGATGCAATTTCTTTAAGAAGAGATACTTTAACAGTCCTTCCATTTACTCTAGCAGTACTCTTTCCGTCTGAGTATATCAACCTAGTTATGACCAATAAATTATCATCTTCCATACTTATATCATTTTCATCTAATATTTTTTTTAGATATATATTATCTGACAAAAACACAGCCTCAACAAGTCCCTTATCTGTTCCTTTTCTTAGAAAAGACCTATCATATTTATCACCTAGACAAAGTCCAAGTGCATCTATTATTATAGATTTTCCTGAACCAGTTTCACCTGTAAGTATATTTAAATTTTTATCAATATTCAACCTTAGCTCTTCAACTAAAGCACAGTTTTTCATATATAATTCGAGGATCAAGTCTAAGCCCCCTTTTAACCTATTTGTCTAAATTATGAGAAGCCTCAACGACTTCTATTATTTTATTATTGTGTATATCACTATCAAATTCATATACTTCATTTCCATTTCTCAAATGAATTAGATATTCTATATTTCCCTCAGGTCCCTTAATCGGAGAAAAATCTAATCCTAAAATCTCAAATCCATTTTCGACGGAGAAATCAGAAATCATTTTTATAACTTCTATATGTGTAGATTTTTCTCTAACTACCCCTTTTTTGCCAACTTTTTCTCTTCCTGCTTCAAATTGAGGTTTAATCAAAGCGACAATTTCTCCATCATGACGTACTAACTCCTTTGCTTTTGGAAGTACTAATTTTAATGATATGAAAGACACATCAATTGATGCAAAATCTGCAAACTGCTTCGTATCTTCTATTGTCACGTTTCTTATATTTGTTCTTTCCATACACACAACTCTATCATCTTGTCTCAATTTCCATGCGAGTTGACCATAGCCAACATCTATAGAAAATACTTTTATTGCTCCATTTTTGAGCATACAATCTGTAAAACCACCTGTAGATGCACCTATATCCATACATACTTTTCCATCAATAGTTAAGTCAAAATTTTTCATTGCTTTTTCAAGCTTTAAACCACCCCTACTGACATATGGTATTGGGTTTCCTTTTACTTCTATATTGCAGTCCTCTTTTACTTCTGTACCAGCCTTATCACATCTTTGATTATCAACAAAAACTAATCCAGCCATTATTGCTTTTTTGGCTCTTTCTCTACTTTCAAAATGCCCTTGTTCTACTAACAATAAATCTATTCTTTTTTTCATAAAATTACCTTTCTGTTAAAAGCTACTTTAATAATAACTAAAGTAGCTTGAAGTAACACACTTGATATTTATTCTAATTGATAAATTTTATATTTTATATAAGTTTTAATTTATAATATTCATATTAATCTTTTACTCGATAACTAGTTTTCTTATTTTATCAGCAATACTCTTTGGCGATAATCCTACAAAATCATATAATTCATCTGCATTGCCATGTTTTATAAATTCTTCTGGTATTGCTATATTAAGTACATTTACCTTATATTCATTATCTATAATAAACTTATTTATTCTACTTCCAAATCCTCCAGTTACAATATTATCCTCTATTGTAACTACATTTTTGTGATTCTTTAATAAGACATTCAGCATATCTTCATCCATTGGCTTTAAAAATCTCGCATTGACTATTGTTGGATTTATTCCTTCTTTTAATAATATTTCTTTAGCATCCAAAGCATGTTTTACCATACTTCCAATAGAAAGTATAACTGTATCTTGTCCATCATCTAATACCTCATATTTACCTAATACAATCTCTTTATATTCTCCCTTATCTAGGTAATAACTATTTCCTCTTGGGTATCTAATTGCTAATGGACAATCTAATTGTAATGACAAATCCATCATAAGTTCCATCTCTTTTGTGTCTTTTGGTGCCATTACTACAATATTTGGAATAGAATTTAAGTAACTTAAATCAAACATACCATGATGAGTTTCTCCATCATTTCCAACTAACCCAGCTCTATCTATAAGAAAAGTAACTGGCTTTTTTGTTATACATACATCGTGAATAAGTTGGTCATATGCTCTTTGCAAAAACGACGAATACACAGCGAAGTAAGGTTTCATACCATTTTTTGCAAGACCTGCTGCAAATCCTGTTGCATGTTGTTCAGCTATACCAACATCATAATATCTTTTTGGATATGCACGTTCAAATAGGTTTAGACCTGTACCAGATGGCATCGCAGCCGTTATAGCTACTATCTCTTCATTTTCATTAGCCATATCAACCAGTTTTTCTCCAACACTAGTTGACATAGACTTAACTTTTGAAGATATAACACCTGTCTTTATATCAAACTTTGATACTCCATGATATTTATCAGGTTGTTCCTCTGCAAATCTGTACCCTTTTCCTTTTTTCGTAATTACATGTAAAAGAACAGGTCCTTTTTTGTGTTTAGCCTTTCTCAATATATCTATTAAGTCTTTAGTATTATGACCATCTATAGGACCATAATATCTTATACCTAATGAATCAAAAAATGAACAGTCCTGAGGAGAAAAGCTACACATTAGTTTATCTTTAAATCTATGTGCAGTCTTGGATAAAATTTCACCTGTTTGTGTAACATTTAAAATTTTATCAACTTCATCTGTCATTTTCTCAACTGTTGAGTTTCTTATAATACTTGACAGATATTTAGACATTCCACCAACATTTTTATCTATAGACATCTCATTATCATTAAGGATTACTATCATATTGGTATTTATATATCCCAATTGGTTTAAAGCTTCAAGTGCCATACCTCCTGTTATAGAACCATCTCCAATTACAGATATAACACTATAGTTTTCTTTTTTTATATCTCTAGCACAGGCAATACCTGTAGCTATAGAAATAGATGTACTGCTATGCCCTGTGTCAAAAATATCATGAGGACTTTCACTCTCCTTTGGAAAACCACTTAGTCCATTAAATTGTCTCAAAGATACAAAACAATCTTTTCTTCCAGTAACCATTTTATGAACATAAGATTGATGTCCTACATCCCACACAATCTTATCTTTAGGACTATCAAATACTTTATGAAGTGCTAATGTTAACTCAACTACTCCTAAATTAGAAGCCAAATGTCCTCCTGTCTTAGAAACAGATTTTACTAAGAACTTTCTTATATCCTTTGCAAGTAAATCCATTTCTTCTATGCTCATATTTTTTATATCCTTTGGAGAATTTACTTTATCTAAATATTTATACATATTATCCTCACCTTTATTTTGTAAATTTTCAATTTACATCAATATTAAAGCTGTTACTATACCAAGTAAAGCTCCAAACCAAACTTCTAGTGGTGTGTGACCTATTAATTCTTTTAATTTCTTCTGCTCTATATGCTTTCCATGTTGTATGTCTGCTACTATTTGATTTAATATAGTAGCTTGTTTACCAACAGCCCGTCTAACACCTGCTGCATCATACATTATAATCAGAGCAAGCACAGTAATTATAGCAAAATCAGTAGAATTAAAGCCTTTTTCAATACCTACCACTGTAGCTAAACTTGTAACAAAAGAACTATGGGAACTAGGCATACCTCCTGAAATAAGTATTCTTGATAACTCAATTCCTTTTTCCTTGCCAGTAAATATTTTTATAAATTGTGCTAAGAAACAAGCAATCAGACTTATTCCCAAAGCCCCATTGTTAAAAATCTCCGAAAAAAAATCCATTTTTCCCTCCTCGATTTTAGCTGTATATTTTAGTATTCTCTATCTATTATATATTCAGCCAATCCCTTTAAAAAATCTACATCTTCAGATAATTTTTCTATACTCTTCTTTGCTTCATCAATCAAATTATGTGCAATTTCTTTAGATTTATCTAAACCTAAAAGAGATGGATATGTTGACTTATGATTTTCTATATCACTTCCAACCTTTTTCCCTAACTTAACTTCATCTCCTACTATATCTAGTATATCATCTACTATCTGGAATGATAATCCGATATTTTTTGCATATTTAGTTATTTCTTCCATTTGCTCTGCATTTGCTCCACCTATAGTAGCTCCTGCTCTCATACAGCCTACCATCATTGCAGCAGTTTTGTTCATATGTATATAATCTAGTTTTTCTTTTTCAATTTGCTTATTTTCACTTTCTACATCTACTACTTGACCGCCTATCATTCCATATATACCAGCACCTTTAGCAATCTCATTTATAGCTTTTAGATACTTTTCTGGGTTTTCTTTATTGATTGAACCTGCAAGCATTACTTCAAAGGCATAGTTCAATAAAGCATCTCCTGCTAAAATCCCCATCGCTTCTCCATATACTTTATGATTTGTTGGTCTTCCTCTTCTTAAGTCATCATTGTCAAGAGCAGGTAAATCATCATGTATTAGCGAATATGTATGTATCATTTCAATTGCAACAGCAAAGGCAATAGCGTCCTCTTCATTCCCTCCAACTATTTTACAAGCCTCTAATGTAAGTATTGGTCTTAATCTTTTACCTCCAGCACTCAAACTGTAGTTCATAGCTTCAATAACAGTTTTTTGGTATCCCTCTTCTTTAGGCATATATTCTTTAAGTACATTTTCTATAAAACTTGCTTTCTCTTTCAGACATTGTTTAAATTCCAATTTTACTCCTCCTCTACTTTAAAATCTTCTTCTATTCCTAATTGATTAAATTTACTTATTTTCAATTTAGCATCATCTAAAAGCTTATTACAATGTTTATAAAGGCTTATACCTTCTTCATACAAGCTTAAAGATTCATCTAAGCTAGCATTTTTAGATTCTAATTCATTTAAAATACTCTCTAATCTTTTATAAGCTTCTTCATAGGTTAAATTCATACTATACCTCTTTATTTTCAATTTTATCTATCATACATTCTAAATTTCCATCTTTCAATACTATATCTATGCTATCTTTTGTTTTCAATCCTTTTATACTGTTTATTACTTTTCCATCTTTTTGAGCTATACTATAACCTCTATCCATAGTCGCCAATGGACTTAAATTATGGAGTAATGCTCCAATTTTTACTAATTTTTCATCTTCTAATTTTAAATTATTTTCTATTCCAAAAATTATTTTATCATATATTTTGTCCAATTGTATAACTTTATCTTTTATTGTGTAAGAATCTAAATAGTTATTTATCTTATTAAATACTGATTCTAATCTATATTGGTCTAGCTCAATTTGATTTGTAAGAGACTTACTCATTCTGCTTTTTATATTTCCAAGTTTATAGTTTATATCATCTAGTGATGGAGTAGCAATCTCTGCTGCTGCTGATGGTGTTGGTGCTCTCATATCAGATACAAAATCACAAATAGTAAAGTCAGTTTCATGCCCAACTGCTGATATTATTGGAATTTGAGAATTAAAAACCTCTCTTGCTACCATTTCATCATTAAAAGACCAAAGTTCTTCTATCGAACCCCCACCTCTACCAATTATAAGTGTATCAATATTCTTCATATGATTGAAAAACCTAATTGCTTCACATATTTCTTCTGCTGATTTGTCTCCTTGTACTGTTACTGGGTAAAGCTTTATGTTAACTTTTGGGTATCTCCTTTTTATTACATTTATTATATCTCTTATAACAGCACCTGTTGGAGATGTTATAACGCCAATTGAGTTTGGCATTTTAGGTATAGGTATCTTGTATTTAGGGTCAAATAATCCTTCTTTATTAAGTTTTTCTTTTAATCTATTAAATTCTATGTGTAAATTTCCTATTCCCTCTATTTCAATTTCATTAATATATAATTGATACGCACCATCTCTTTCATAGACCGATATATATCCATTGGCTATAACTTTCACACCATTATCTAGTTTTAGATTACGATTAAAATTACTTTTAAAAATTACACAGTTTAACTTTGATGTTTCGTCTTTAAGTGATAAATATACATTTCCACTACTATGAACCTTAAAATTAGAAATTTCTCCCTTAACTTTAAGATTGGAAAGTATTGGGTCGTTTATCAAAATTCTTTTAATATATGAATTTGCTTCACTTATATCTAAAGCTCTTAGTTTCATACTCTTTCTCCTAAAAAGTTATTCAATCCTATTATAGCACACCCAACAGCATTATCAGTTGAATATTGTGGTTCTGTAAAATGAGCTTCTATATGCTTTTTTCTTAATTTCAGACTTAATTCTTTAAGAATATACTTACTTGCAGAAACTCCACCTGCAAAGACTACTTCATTTACATTGTAAGTTTCACATAAATATACTAAAGATTTAAACATATTTCTGACTACTGAATCTAATACCAACTTAGATACGTATTCTTTTTTAGTATTATCTCCATTATCTTCTATAATCTTATTTACCTGATTTTCTAACCCAGATAAATTCATATATCCATCTCTTACAGAAGTTTTCAGACCACTTTCTATTTTAAGATTACAATTTAAAGCATTTTCATCTAAATATTTTCCTGAAGGAAACTTATATCCTAACTTAACTCCTATCCTATCTATAAGTTGACCAAAACTAATATCCTTACTTCCTCCAATTATATCTATATTATATCCAAAATTATTGTATAATTTACTTTTATTATCTTTTTTAATACTTATTTTGGCAATTCTATCTAAATTAGTATTACATATATTGTAATTACTATCCTGTTTGGTTATTAAAAGTATCTCTGTAGTACCACCAGATATATGAACAGAAATAAATCTATTATTATTTTTCAATTTACTATTTAATAAACTTGATTCTATGTGATTTTCTTGATGAGTAGTCTCATAAAACCTACAACCATATATACTAGACAATAGCTTTCCAAAATTATGTCCTACATTAAATACAGGCATATATGAATTTTCAACAGGTCTAGGTTTTGTTGAGGAACAAACCCCTTCTACATTAAACTTATCTTTAAATGATTTTATCCTATCACTAAGAATCCCTAAATTATTTATGTGTTGGAATACAGCTTCACTCTGTCTTAAACCTTTTGCATTATCCCTTACTTCTAGCATTATTTTTTCATTAAATATAACTTTCTTCTCTAAAGAGATAGCTGCTATAGAAGTAGTATAGCAGCTAGTATCAATTCCAATTATTATATTATTTTCCAATTTCATCAACAACACTTCCTAATATACCATTTATAAATTTAGGAGATTTATCATCACAATATATCTTTGCAAGTTCTACAGCTTCATTTATTGATACTTTATTAGGAGTATCTAAATAAAGTATTTCACACACAGATAATCTAAGTATAGACACATCTACCTTTGGCATTCTATCTACTGTCCAGTTTTTAGCATGCTTGTTTATTAATTCATCTATCTTATCATGATTTTCTTTTAGTGCTTTGCATACTGAATTTATATATTTTCTGTCTATAACATCTTCAAGCTTAGTATCTTCTAACTTTAAATTTGAGTTACTTGAATATTGAAGAGCAAGCTCTTCATATCTATTTATAATATTCTCTGAATTATCTTTTAAAAAAGTATCTACCTTATCCTCTAAAGCTTCAAAATCTTCTTTATTAATATTTATTTGATATATAAGTTTCATTATATATTCTCTTGTTGTACTCTTTTGTGCCCTATCTTTTTTCATCAATTACAATTCTCCTTTAAGTTTAATTATATAAAATCAATTGTCATCAAAAAACCCTCTGATTTTTCAGAGGGTTAATATTAATTTTTCTTAGCTGCTTTTGCTTCTTCCTTATCAACTTTATCTTTCTTAAAGCTGATTCCTTGAATGTGTATATTTACTTGAGAAACCTTCAATCCTGTCATTGTCTCAACAGTATTTTTTACATTTTCTTGAACTTTAAAAGCTGTATCTGGTATTGACATTCCATACTTTATCGTAACCATTACATCTAAATTAACATCCTCTTCTTCTATTTGTATTTTTACTCCATTATTTTTTAACAACTTATCTGTTAATGTTGCTGTAGTTTCTATGCCTTCAACTTCTAATGCTGCTAGACCCGCTATTGTAGCTATTACATCATTAGATATTTTTACTTGTCCAAATTTATTATCTTCCATATTAAAACTTACCTCCTGATTTTAAGGAACTATTTTTATAAGTATAATAATACCAAATACAAGTCTACTTTGCAAGAAAATAACCTCAGTTAATTCTGAGGTTTATAATTTACTTATTATTATTATTTGTAAGTTTAATATTTTCATACTTTACATTAGCTTGCTCTGCAACTAAATCAAATATTTTTGCTGCATCTTTCTTTTCTAATTTAGCTTCATTTACAACGACATTAACTTTGTTATCACTTATATAAACTAATGCTTCTTCATATCCTTTTGTACTCAAAAGATTTTCTATTTGAAGTTCTTTTTCTTGAATTTTAACTATATTTAATTTCATATTAGAAGCTTCTTTTCTAGATTCTTCTGTTGTAGATGGATTATTTATCATTTCATTTAAATCTTGAACTAATTCATTTCTTTGTTTTTCTCTATTCATTTTCATATCTAAAATATAAGATGCCTTTTTCATATTTTTTTCAGATGATAATTGAGCTTTTATTTCTTTACTTGTTTCAGTTGCCTTTTCCTTTACTTTACTGGCTTTGCTATCAACTATGTCAATATCAGCACTTTCCCTTCCGTCCTGTTTACTTACGTTACTAGAATCCTCTGTTTTGCTACTATCACTATCATCAGTATTTTTTTGTAATTGTGCTTCTTCATATGCCTTAAACTCTTTTGATGTTTCCAATAAAGATTTCTTACTCAATTGGTAATTCACTGTTCCTACTACCACTAGCATTGCAGTTAAAGTTATTATTACAAATCCTCTTCCCTTATAATTAAACTTCATTCATTTATCCCCCCGGTTATATGTATTTATTTAGAATATATTTCTACTTGATGACCAGCCACTTGTAATGATGTTTGTACTGCACTATAAAGTGTTTCTTTAACACTTGGGTCACTTGCTCCACTTGCTACTACTATCACTCCCTTTATCTTTGGCTCTGTAGTTTTTATAACTACAGGGTCACTTGAATTTGAAGTTATCATTGTTTTATTTTCACTAGAAGTCGTAACTGTTCTTTCTCCACCTTGTGCATCTTTTTCCTCTGTTGTTTCTGTTGTATTATTTGAATTAAAAGCAGGTTGTATTTCTTCACTTGATTCAAATGTAACCATTACATCAACATCCCCTGCTCCATCAATTTTAGATAGTATTGCTGTTAATTTTGATTCTAAATCATCTTTTTCTTGTTCTTTAGTAACTTGTTTTTCAGTTGTTTTGTTAGTATCTGTTTTTCCAACTTGTTTTTCATTTTTGCTACTAGGAAAACAAGATAATAAGACTAATGAAACCACACATATTCCAGCTATAGTTATTAGTGAATACACTTTTCTCTTATCTTTGTCATTTAAGTTTTTCAACATTATCCCAACTCCTATTTATCAATTTGTATATCTTCTATAGAAACATCTAGCACCTTTATTAAGTCATTTTTTAATTTTTCTTCATTTAGGTTCAGTCCATATTCTGTACCTTTTTTAAAGACTTGTTTAGAATTTTCTTTGTCATTAGAGTTTATGTTTTCTCCATCCCCTTTAGTACTATTATTTTTATTTTCTTTATTAATACTGCTATTACTTTTTGTAGTATTATTTTTTTCTTTTATTTTTATATTGTTTATGTTTGCCCCATTGAGCTCTATATCTTCTAAATCATAACCATATTCGTCAAGCTTTAACTTAAGCACCTCTTTTAAACCGTCCTCATATCCCTTGGATAAACTATTATTTCCAGTCTCTTTCGCCAAATCATTTGTACTATCTACATACTGTTTGTTATAGTTACCCATAGATTTCAAGATTCTATCTTCTAAACTCATATCTTTTGAAAAAAAACCCACTACTGGAGTTATTACAATAAATACAAACATAAAGTTTAAAACTAGGTTAACATAAGGTTTTATCTTAGAGCTTGGTAAAATCATATCTACTATATTTACTATAAACGCTCCTATCAAAACACTAACTATCCATGTCTTTATGCCCTCTAACATAGCATCCTCCTCTCTAAAAAATTTAGATTAAACGTAATAACTTTTTTATTTATATATGAATTATCCTTGACTTACGACACTTATCGATGTCAAGATAGCTACAGTCACAAAGAACATTACTGTTATAGCAATTACCGATGCTAGCATTATTATCATTAAATTTGCAACTTCATTTAAAAAATTAGATATTCCATCTTCTCCAACAGGTTCTACAATTATTGCTGCTAATTTGTATACTACTATTACTGATAAAATTTTTATCACTGGAAGTAAACAAATTCCAACAAGTAAGATAAGTCCTATTCCTCCAAATATATTTTTTATAAGCTGAGATGAAGATAATAAAATATCCACTGAATCAGATACAAACCCGCCAACAACAGGAATAAAATTACCTATAGCAAATTTAGCAGTCTTTACACTGAATTTATCAAAACTAGTTACATACAATCCTTGTATAGATACAAGACCTAAATAAACAGTAAACATTGCTCCAATAGAAACATAATTGATTTGTTTCACAAAGGAGAAAAATCTCTTTAACCTTATATTTTTTGATAAATTGTTTATTATTAAAATTCCAAATGCAACAGTAATGGATACAAATAGGAAATTTTTAAAAAATACATTTATAAATGTTACTCCTCCTATAAAGATAGGATTTAAAGTAGTAGACGTTATTGGGAACCCAATTAAAAGTAAAAATGTTATTAATATTGGCATTATAACTTGCATAAGACCTACAGTATGGTCTATTGCATCATAGCAAATCTGTAATACATCTTTGAACCCAACAAGTGTAAGTGATACCATTGTAATAAATATTATATATGTTGCTATTTGACTTACTGCACCTGATGAAAAAGAGTTTTCTAGACTCTTTAAAATGGATGATAATAGAGCCAATACCAAAATCACTGCTACTACCTTTAAGCTCGCTTTAAATTCATCAAACATCAATATCTTCAATCCATCTTTATTGAATAAATCTAAGATATTTTTTTCCCCACTAATTAAATCTTTTACAAATGATTTTAAATTAACATCATTAATAACTATTTCTTTATTTATATAATCTTGAATTTCATTTATATCAAGCTTGTCTAACTGACCA
The DNA here is from genome assembly GCF_020657735.1 of Clostridioides sp. ZZV15-6383. Taxonomy (NCBI): domain Bacteria; kingdom Bacillati; phylum Bacillota; class Clostridia; order Peptostreptococcales; family Peptostreptococcaceae; genus Clostridioides; species Clostridioides sp. ZZV15-6383. The sequence goes on from NZ_JAGWCV010000021.1 coordinate 34,399, forward strand.
TCTATATACTTATCTATACTATTTTTTGTTTCACCATATTCTTTATCTTCACTACTTGGTACTTCATTAGCAAATATCATAATAGCAAAGATATTTATAAAAAAGAAAGTAAATAAAAAACCTATAATCATTGGTAAAAATCTTTTTTTCATAAGCAACCATGCCTCTCTTCACTCTATAAACCTCAATACAACAAAAGCACTCTAATATACCTATAGTTATTTCAATATACACAACTATGGAATTATGTTCATGACCATTTCTACAATGGATAAAAGTATAGGGAAAGACATTGACATAACTATTATTTTACCTCCAAACTCTAGTTTTGAAGCAATGTTTCCTTCCCCACAATCTTTACAAAGTTGTATCGCAAATTCCATTAAGTATGCTATCCCAATTAATTTTATTATTAATGATATATACATAGTTGGGATATTAGCCTTGTTAGCTAAGTCTTGTATACTATCTACTATAAAATTCAACTTAAACATAACTGATAATAATATTATTACTCCAGTTATTATTGCTATGAAATTTGCTATCTCTGGTCTATCTTTTTTAATTACTAAACAGAGTGTAGTTGAAATGATTGCAATTCCTATTAATTGCATTATTTCCAAATTACTCCCTCCTCTTTAGTAAAGTTGAAACATTGTTCTTACAGTATTAAACAAATCACTTATTTCTGTTATCACCATACCCAATACAATTATTACACCTGCTAATGTAGTAAGACCTGCCCAATCTTTTCTATCTGTTTTTTCCAATATCATATTCAATACTGATATTAGAATACCGACACCTGCAACCTTTAATATCAATGATATTTCCATAATAAACCTCCCCATACTAAATCAATATAATACATATACCTATGCCTATAAATGTCACTAGTTTTTTATATAATATGCCCTTTTTGTTTATATCTTCCTTTGTCTCATAGGTTTGTTTTTTCAAATTTTCTATAGATAAATCTATCATTCTTTGTTGTGACTCTATATCACTTTTACCTAAAGTAAGGATTAGATTTTTCAACTCCTCGATTTCTTTATTACCTAGATAAGTTTCTTTATTTAGGACATCAATATTTTCTGATATTATCATTTCCAAAGTTTTACTTTGTTCATTGTGAAGTTCTTCTGATATTTGATAGAAAAACTTCCAAAAACAAAACTCTTTATTTCCACCTATTCTATTAAAAATTTCTTCTAATGTATAAAGCCCGAAAGATAAATCCATCCTCAAAATTTCTAGAACTCTTATTAAATCATTCAATTGTTTATGTCTACGAGTATAAGTTTTGTATATATGTTCACCTATCAAATAACTACTTCCTATTAAAAGAGCTATAATAATTATTTTAATTTGCAAAATACCATCTCTTTTCTTCTAAATCGTAAATTTTTTCAATCGTTCCTGCTCCTCTTTTTGCAGAAAGAATTATAATTTTTTTAAATAATTCTTTATCTAGAAGCCTGTTTAATTCTTTTCTATTTTGTATATCATCTATTGAATCTCCATGTACAGTAGTTATTAATCCTATACCTCCATTTAATGCTGTGTATAATGCCTTTATTTCTTTTTCGCTTCCAATCTCATCTGTCACAATAACATTTGGTGACATAGACCTTAAAAGCATTGTAATACCCAAGTCTTTTGGGCAAGTTTCTATTATATCAGTCCTTATTCCAACATCCATTTGTGGAACACCTAAATACGCACCTGCTATCTCATTACGCTCATCTACTAAAGCTACTTTTAAACCTTTAAATCCATAATACTCATTACCATTACTTAAATTCCTTACTATATCTCTTATTAAAGTTGTTTTTCCACACTGAGGTGGTGATATTATCAAAGTATTATTAATCTGATTTTTTCCTTTTATGATATGACTTAAAATCTTATCCGAACATCCAATAATTTCTCTTGATACTCTTATATTTAAAGATGATATATGCTTTATGTTTTTGACTTGTCCATCTTCCACTATTACTTTTCCAACTAATCCTACTCTATGACCTCCTCTCAAAGTTATAAATCCTTTTTTTATATCGTCCATAAATGAATGTATTGAATATTTACATATTATTTGAAAAGTTTGCTCTACATCTTCTCTTGTAACTACATATGAGTTTTGTTGATTTAAATCAAGTGTCATAGTTTTCTGATTGTAAAAATAATCTTTAGAGTTTGCATTCAGTATCAATGGTTTTTGTGAACGTAACCTAATTTCTTCTATATTTAGATTATTGTTTGATATTTTTTCTACCTTTTCTCTTATAGTTGTAGAAAGAGAGTTTATTATTTCATCAGAAAGTTTATTCATTTCTTGTCCTCCTCCTTTGTTTATATAATTCTATTTATAAAGGACAAGGAATATTACCAAAACATATATATTTTTTTTAATAATGTTTATCAATAAAAAAAGTGAACCCTTTTATTTAGGATTCACTTAGTGAGTAGACTCTACTAATATTATTAATCTTTATAATATCTACATTTCTTTTATTAGCCCCTTTTTATAAGCCATTAAAAGTAATTTTAAGTCTTCTATTTCTTCTTGTATTTTTACTCCTTCATCAGTATCTCTCACCATTTTTCTCTTTGCCTTATGCTCTACTACAACAGTTGTCGATAAAATATCGCTTTCATTTGCAATAGCTTCTTCAGCAGAATTAAATGGTTCATGTGATACTAATTGCAGAGTTCTAGAATTATATATTAAAGTATATCCAGCTATACCAGTAGTTTTTTGGTAAGCTCTAGAAAAACCACCATCTATAACAAGAATTTTACCATTAGCTTTTATTGGACTCTCTCCATTTTTACTTTCCACAGGAACATGCCCATTTATTATATGTGATTCATCAAGTTCTAAATCAAATTCTTCAAATATTTTTTCACAAGCCACCTCATTTTCTCTAAGTTTAAAATATGGGTTCTTATTTTCTTTATGAGTCTCTTTTTCTGCTATAAAATATCTTTCAAATGTGGTCATATCATCTTTACCAAATAATGATGAACACTTTCCAGTCCACAAATACCACATAATATCCATACCATATAGTTTTTCTTCTGCTTTATCTTTGAAGAAAAACCCTTCTCTTGCTAGAGATTCCATTTTGTCCATAAGAGCCTTACCTTTATACTCTTTTCCCATTATATTCATAGACATAAAACTTCCATCTTCATTTAATGGTACACATCCATGAATCAGTAAATTTGAGTTTGCCTTTAAATATATACTTCCTTTAGAAAATAAAAATGAAACATGTTTTTGTAATTTTTCACTACCTCTAAATGAAGACACTAATTTATCAATAACGTTTTTTTCTTCCATTGTTAATTTATATGGGTCTTTTTTGTCTATTGTAGGCAAATAAGTATCTTTTAGTTTATATGTTTTTCCTTTTAGAGTAATTGTGCCTTCATCATAGTTTATCATATTAAGTAAAAGTCTATGTTCCATCTCAAACTCGGGTCTTCGTCTTATAACTTCACCTTCAAGCTTAAATTGAATTATACTTATTGCTTTGTGCATTTTCGCCATTAAAGACTTTTCTGTTGTTGTCACACTTTGGTCATTAATCTTTGGAATAAATTCTTTACAAGGGTCATCTTTATACATCTCTATAGCAAAAGTGGCTAAAGGCAATAAGTTTATTCCATATATGTCTTCTACAATATCTAAATTCGCATATCTAGCTGATATCCTAAGTGCATTTGCTATACAAGTTTTTTCACCTGCCGCCGAACCCATCCATAATATGTCATGATTTCCCCATTGAATATCTACACAATGATGTTCAATAAGCTTATCCACAATTATATCTGGTCTTGGACCTCTATCATAAATATCTCCTATTACATGTAGTCTATCAACAACTAATTTTTGTATCACTGTAGAAATAGCAATTATAAACTCTTTAGCTATTCCTATATCAACTATTGTTTCAACTATACTTTTATAGTACTCTTCTTTATGTTCACTTTTAACATGCTCATGTAAAAGTTCTTCTATTATGTATTTAAAATTTTCTGGTAAAAGTTTTCTAACTTTAGACCTAGTATACTTGCTAGAAGCATACTTGCACAGTTCTATAAGTCTATAAATATTTATTCTATAAAAATCATCTATATTTTCCTCTTGCTTAATTATTAAATCTAACTTTTGTTCAGGATAATATACAAGAGTTGCTAACATCTTTTTTTCGCTATCTCTTATTGTGTTTGAAAATAATTCTTCTATTTTTCTCTTTATTACACCAGAACCATTTTTTAATACATGTACAAATGGTTCATATTCACCATGTACATCTGTTATAAAATGCTCTGTCCCCTTTGGAAGATTTAATATAGCCTCTAAATTTATTATTTCTGTACTTGCTTTTGATATACTTGGATATTGTTTTGATAATAACTTTAAATACTTAAGTTTGCTGTTTAAATAATCATCTGATATTTTACACAGATTTTTCATAATTCGTCCTCCAAAATTATATTAAGTTATATTCTTTTTTAATTATACCATACTTAATATACTTTTTTCGAGATAAAATGTACACTAATTATATTTCCAATACTCCAACATGCTTTCCTTTTGCTTTTTGATTAGAATCAATCGTCGCAGTACCAACTATTTCACCATCTATAAATGCAATCAATTTTACTGAATTATCAGATAATGTTGTTGTTGGCATAAATTTACCTCCTAATAAGTATGTTGTCTATAAACATAATACTATTGTTCTTCTGCTGTTACAATATTTTTCACGTATTAATAACAATATAAGGCTATATTAAAATAAAAAATTAATAATATTTTAATATAGCCTTATAGATACTTATTTGTATTTAATTTTATGACAATATCTAACTTTAACTCAATAATCTGTTATAATATAATTAAATTATTTTCTTTAAATTTTCACCATAAACCTTTCTATTATAAGACTTCATTATAAAATATAATGGTACTCCAATTGCCAATGCTCCTAATCCCATAATTAATTGATGAATAGATGCTTGGAATAATAACCATGTCCCAACACATACAGCAATTAGAGGAATCACTACTCCAAAAGGTGTTTTAAAGGTACCTACTAATTCTGGTCTTTTCTTTCTAAATACTAATACTGATAAAGATGTTGGTATGTATTGTATGAATCTAGCAACTGCACTTATTGCTGCTAATTCAGCAAAACTTCCAGATAAAGCTATTGGTATAGTGATTATCATAGTAGCTATTATCGCTATATATGGTGTACCTTTTTTATCTTTTCTTGCAAATATTCTTGGTAACATTTTATCATCAGCCAAAGCTACACAACTTCTTGGATTTACGAAAGCACCACACATACAAATTCCACCAACAGAAACCAATGTTCCAAAAGTAACTAATCCAGCACCCATATTTCCAAAACATATTCTTGCAGCATCTGCAACTGGTGTAGATGTACTAGATAATGAATCTCCTAGTATACCAACACATACAACTTGATTTAATATATATATTATTGATGCAATTACTATTACACTTATAATTGCTATTGGTATATTTTTTCTAGGGTTATCCATGTCCTCCGCTGCAACTGCTATAGATTCAAATCCTGTAAATGAATAAAACATTAAAAGTGCTGCTGCTCCAAACTCTGTTGCTCCAGCACCTGGAGGCACCATTGTTGAAGTAGTAAAATTAACCCCTTTTATAAAAAATATACCTATTCCTATAAATAATATTAATGGAATTAGTTTACCTACAGTTATAACATTTTGTACAATTTTTGATAGAGACACACCTAATAAGTTTATAATTGTAAGTCCAACTATCATAGCTACAATTATAATTTTTTGTATATGTGGGTCACCTGCTGGAGCCCATACTGCTGATAATGATGTAGGAAAACCTACTATTAAAGCTGCCCAAGAAATACATCCTATTACCCATTTCATAAGACCTACTTCAAAGCCACAAAAATCTCCAAAAGCTTCTTTAGTATAAACATAAGCAGCACCATTTTTATTGAATTTACCTGCTACTTCAGCAAAACAAAATGCCATGGATAAAACTAATAACATATCAAACATATACACAAATATACTTGCTACTCCAAATGCTTTCATTGCATCTCCTGGTAATAGAAAGACTCCTGCTCCTACTACTGCATTAATACCTAAAAGTATAATACTTATTAATCCCATTTTATTCTTTTCATTCATGTTCAATCCCTCCAAGGTATATTATAAATTTGAACAAATATTTATAAAATATTTAAATAGATTTTCCATTTTATTACAGTAATCTACCATCATTTCTGGATGCCATTGTACTCCTACTACAAAATTATCATCCTCTTTTTGAATAGCTTCTATTATACCATCTTTCGAGTGTGCTATAGCCTTTAATCCTTTCCCAAGCTGATTGACACTTTGATGATGATAGCTATTTGTAAGTAACTGTTTTCCTAAGATTCCTTCTAAAATACTTCCTTCTTTAACATCTATTTTATGAGTAGCTACATGTCTTTTGGAAGATTGTGTATGTTTTATATAATTTCCTTCTACAAGATTATTATCCTGGTACAAAGTTCCTCCTAAGCTTACATTTAAAATTTGTAGCCCCCTACATATACCTAACATAGGCTTTTTAAGCTCTAATGCTATACTTATTGCAATTAAATCAAATTCATCTACTTCTGGATATATAAAGGTTGTTTCTTCTCTTGTTTCTTCTCCATACAATTGAGGATTGACATCCCATCCCCCAGATATTAATACTCCATCAACCATCTCAATCTGTTTTTTTATCACTTCTTTATCTGTATTTACTGGAATAATAACTGGGCTACCTCCACCTTTTAGTACTGCATTTATATAATCATTATTTACATATGACCTTTCAAGCCCTGGAAACATACCATTTTCCATTATTATTAAATTTCCTAAAATACCTATTATTGGTTTCATAATCAAGCTCCTAACTAATCGATTGTTTTATGTATTTATTTTATATTCATATAATTTTCCAATGCTAAAGAAAGTTGGTCTGGGCAAGATGTTGGCTTTGTTTTACACTCTATTCCTTTTAATTTTTGAATTACATCTTCTACATTCATACCTTCAACTAATACTTTTAGCCCTTTTAAATTTCCATCACATCCACCAGTGAAATTGACACTTGTAACTTTATTTTCTTTTACCTCAAATTCAATTTCTGTAGCACAAGTCCCTGTTGTTTTGTATTTCATAATTAAACCTCCCAATTATTTTGTCATCTTATCTCTATAATTAGCAATATGTATGCCAAAATTTTTAATTATTTTTATTTATTCTTCTTCTAGTATTTTCAATACTTTTATCAACTATATTTTTTATTTTTAACTGTGTGTACGTTTTTTTTACAAATAAAAATAGGTAATGGGTTATTTTATTATAACCTATTACCTATCTAAACCTATTTTTTAAACCTATTAGTATTTAATTTAAACTATTTTAAATGTATAAAATTCTTTCTCTCACAATATAAACTTAAATTTTATAAGTATAAAAGTTTATGATTATTTAAATATTTATATTTTGAATATCTTATTTTAATATTAGTATACTTAAGTAATACTATTGTAAAGTTTTATCCCCTCTGGAGTTATTTGACTTCCACATCTTCCAGATTTAGATGATATATATCCACATTCACTTAAATAAGATAACACCTTTCTAACTTTACTTTCAGAAATCTCAATTTCTTCCTCCATAAGCTTTTCTATTATAAATCCTCTTCCAACTCCAGAAGATGAATCTCTCCTTTCATATAGAACTCTTAATATCTCCTCAAATTCTTTTTTGGTATAACCAAATCCATCTTCATAGCTAGCAATATATTCTGTCTTTATATATGGTGGTAAGCCATCTTTAAAAACCATGCTATCACACATTAAACTTACATAAGAAGCAACATTTTGTAACTCTCTTATATTTCCTGGCCAATTATATTTTTCTAAAATAGTTACAACTTCAGGTGAAAGTCTTATATTATTTCTCAAAAAGAAATTCATAAGCGTTATTATATCTTCTTTTCGATTCCTTAGTGATGGTACATCTATTGGCAATACATTTAGTCTATAATACAAATCTTCTCTAAATTTTCCTTCTCTAATCATCCTTGGCAAGTTTTTGTTTGTTGCTGCTATGACCCTAACATCTATATTTATAACATTATGAGAGCCTATAGGCATAACCTGCTTTTCTTGTAGTACCCTTAGTAACTTTGTCTGCAATACTGGAGGCATATCTCCAATTTCATCTAGAAATATAGTTCCATTGTTAGCAAGTTCAAATAGACCCTTTTTTCCTTCTCTTAAAGCTCCTGTGAAAGAGCCTTTTTCATATCCAAATAGTTGACTCTCTAATAGGCTATCTGGAACTGCTGCACAATTAACTGCTATAAATGGTTGATTACTTCTATTAGAGGCATTATGAATTGATTGTGACAACAATTCTTTGCCAGTACCACTTTCTCCTATTATTAACACAGAAAGGTCTGATTTAGATATTTTTTTAGCCAATTCTATGCATTTTATCATATTCTTATTTTTAGTTTTTATATCTTTAAATGTATATTTAGCTATTTGACCTTGCTCTCTTAGTTTATTAGTAAGATTTTGTTCTAATTTTTTTATATATGTTATTTCTTGTAAATTATAATATACACCAGCTTTATTTCCCATAGAAAAAATACTTTTTTTATTTACATTTATATATTTTTTATTTGTAAATACGACTTCATCAACTATTTCGTTGTCTCCAAGTAGAATATTTAAATCCTTAGAAATAATTTCTTCTATGTTTTTACCTTGTGGATTTTCATTTATCCCTAAAATTTTTAAAGCTTCTTTATTAAATGTGTTTATAACACCATCTGCTGAAGTAAATATTATTCCATCTTTTGATAGATTCAATATAACATCTTGTTCTTCTATTTTCAAAAACAGTTGTCTATAATTATCTTTAACTCCATTATCTAAGCTTATTAAGCTCTCAGAATATGCCATTAAGTTTTTACGTATTTCTTTGACATCAATTCTAAGACCATTTATTATTTCTATAAAAGTAGATATATCAATATATCTATTACCAAGGTCGATTACTTTATTTATATAACTTGGTACTTTCTCCTTTACTCCAGGTGTTATAGCTATGTCTATATTTTTATAAGTTTTTCCTTCAATATATGGGGTAAACTTCAAATTTTTTACTCCTATCTTATAAAATAAGCTTATCGTTTCTAAGGTAGTTTCTTTTGTATCATTTACAACCAATACTTCTGTTCTATTTGGTATTGAAAATAATCCATAGATTTCATTTTCTTTAAGAGTTCTCCTCACCACTATAATCTTGCTATCTTGTACTAAATGCTTTCTCATGCTATTTAATCTATCATCATTCATTACTAATACAAAATCACCTTGTATTTTATCATCCTCGTTTAAATTTTCTAGATAATAATGGTTTATATCAACATAATCCCCTAAAACCAAGCGTATATTTTCTTCTAAAAAAGATGATAATTTGGTTATTTTATCAGTTACTATAGCTATTGATTGTTTCATATTTATACCTCTTATTTATATAGCATACAATTACTTATATACTACTTTATTTCTACCAAGCTGTTTTGCTTTATATAGATTTTTATCAGCTTCTTCTAGTACATTTTTACTATCCGAAATATGAGCCACACCTGAACTTATAGTCACAGTCACACCTTCATTCCACTTTTTATTTTCAATTGCAACTCTTATATTGTCAATTATATCTGCTACTTCTTCACCAGATTTATTTCTTATCAATACAGAAAACTCTTCTCCTCCATACCTAAAGACTTTATCATCTTGTTCCAACATAACACAAATAGTATTTGTTATCCCTTTTATAACAACATCACCAAATTTATGCCCATAATTATCATTTATGAGTTTAAAATTATCAATATCTATCATTACAAGCGCAAAATTATCATCTTTCTCTCTGTACTTTTCATACATAATATCAAAACTTTTTCTATTATAAACATTTGTAAGACCATCATGTAAATTTTGTGCTTTAAAATACTTCAATCTATTATATAAAAAAGTAGACCCTAATATAGCGATTAAAATTACTGTAAACAATATTTTATAATATTTTATTTCTTTTTTAGTTTTTTCAAATAGCTCACTTTCATTTGATACTTTATCAATTATATAGAAACTAGTCTCTGAATCTCTTATACTTTTGTTCTCTTTATATTCATTTATTAACATCTTTTGATACTCATTTAAAGATTCTACATTTCCTTGTTTTTCATATATATTTAATATCTTATTTAAATTTTTTATTTTCTCCTGAGTTAACTTTCTCTTAGTGGATATCTCTAAGCTTTTTTTATAATTATCTATTGCAGAATTATAATTTTCGCTTTTATATTCTAAATTTCCCACTGCCATATAATAATACATATCTTTATCTAATATATGAACTGTTCTATCAGATTTTATAAGATAATCAGCTCTTTCTAAAAAAGTCTTTGACTTTTGTACATTATTTTTTCCTACATACGCATTTGCCTGTATTATAGAAGCCATTATCTCAAAATCATTGTAATCATCTGTATTTACAAATTTTTTATAATCTTTTACTCTGCTACTTATTTCAATGGCTTTATCATATTCTCCCACCTCTATATATATTTCTGCTAGATTTATAAGAGCATATAATCTAACCATTCCATTTTTTTCACCTTCGTCAATATCTATCTTAAAAGAATCTTTTATTAATTTCTCTGCTGTTTCATAGCTACCTACCTTTAAAAGTATGCTCGCCAAATCAACATCTAGTCTTGCTTTTTCATAATTATTCCCCAACTTCTCAGCCAATTTTATAGATTTTACAGTTAAATCTACTGCTTTAGAATAATTATTATCCATTATGTACACTGATGCTAATCTTTTTTCTATATTAAATCTACACTCATCAGATAACTTTACATCTGATTCTCTCATCTTTTCTAAAGAATCAATGACTACCTTCGTTCCATCTGGAACATATGAAATAGTCTTTAACATATCCCAAACTTCATTATATACTTTATTGTATTTTTTTTCTGGGATAGATTCAAAAGAAGTCTTAACCACTTTTTTTGCTTCATCATACTCTTTATCTGCCACAAGACTTTCAGACATATATTTTCCCTTATTTATAATTTCTCTTTCTTTCAGTCCATTTTGGTCATATTTTACAAACAAAATAATACTAATAAGTACTATACATATAAAAATTAACTTTTTGGGTAACCTTTTTTTTGGTAGTCTAAAATTCAAAATTTTAGTCCTCCTTTTGTATATTGTAGAATGACAACTTGCATATATAAATAACCTCTTAATAATTAATAATACAATATATCAAAATGATTTACAACATATGCTAGAATTAAATCTTAATAAAAAAATCTCCTAAAATAATTTAGGAGACTTTAAATTTAAGTCAATATAAATTTATAAAGTTAAAATAAGTACTTATTTTAACTTTATACTTAATTATACATATTTTTTTAGTACTATTGTAGCATTATGTCCACCAAATCCTAAAGAATTTGATAGTGCATATCTAATATTTTTTTCTTTACCTTGATTTGGAACATAATCTAAGTCCAAATCTTCTCCAACTTCTTGTATGTTTATAGTTGGAGGTACAAAATTATCTTCTATACTCATAGCACAAACAACAGCTTCTATAGCACCTGATGCTCCTAGTAAGTGACCAGTCATAGATTTAGTTGATGATACACATAAATCATATGCCTTTTCTCCAAATACAGTCTTTATAGCCATAGTTTCATACAAATCATTGTAATAAGTTGAAGTACCATGAGCATTTATATAATCTACTTCTTCTAATGGAACATTTCCATCTTCCAAAGCCATATTCATAGATCTGGCTGCTCCCTCTCCATTTTCAGCCGGAGTTGTCATATGATATGCATCAGCAGTTAAACCATATCCAACTACTTCTGCATATATTTTAGCACCTCTCGCTAAAGCATGTTCCAAATCTTCTAATATAACGATACCTGCTCCTTCTCCCATTACAAAACCATCTCTGTCTTTATCAAATGGTCGTGATGCAGTTTTAGGGTCATCATTTCTAGTTGACATAGCCTTCATATTACAGAATCCGGCAAAAGCAAGACCTGTTACAGCAGCTTCAGAACCCCCAGCTACCATAATATCTGCATCACCTCTTTGTATAACCTTAAAAGCATCACCTATTGAATGAGTCCCTGATGCACAAGCTGTACACACATTAGTATTAGGTCCTTTTGCGCCTAAAAATATTGAAACTTGACCAGCTGCCATATTTCCTATCATCATAGGTACAAAAAGTGAGCTTACTCTTTTATTTCCTTTTTCCAAAAGAATTTTATGCTGAGTTTCTATTGCTTCAACTCCACCTATTCCAGAACCTATTATAACACCAACACGCTCTCTATCAACTTTATCTAAATCAAGATTTGCATCTTTAACTGCTAATTTTGCAGATACTATTGCAAATTGAGCAAATTTATCTAATCTCTTCAATTCTTTTTTGCTTATATATTCTTCTGGATGAAAATTCTTAACTTCTCCTGCTATCTGAGTTTGATACGTACTAGCATCGAAATTAGTTATTTTATCTATACCAGATACTCCAGATTTTATATTGCTCCAGAACTCCTCTTTTCCCGTTCCCAACGGTGTAACACATCCAAGTCCTGTTATTACTACTCTTTTCTTCATCGGATACCTCCACTTTTTTTAAAGCTCGACTATTTATTAGCTTCTATATACTTAACTATATCTCCTATAGATTTGAAGTTTTCTGCTTCTGTATCTGGTATTTCTATACCAAATTCATCTTCAAGTGCCATTATTATTTCTACTGCATCTAATGAATCTGCTTCTAAATCCTTCATTAGTGATGTTTCCATAGTTATTTCTTTATCTTCTACTCCTAATTGCTCTATTATTATTTCTACAACTTTATTAAACATTGTGTACCTCCTAAGATTTTTTATTTTAATAGATTTCTCTACTTTTTAAATTATTATTTTTTATTATTGCATTACCATTCCACCATCTACATTTATTACTTGTCCTGTTATATAACTTGACATATCACTAACTAAAAATGCTACGGCATTGGCTACATCTTCTGGTTTACCATAAGACTTCTTTGGTATGTTTGCTAGTGTTGATTCTTTTACATCATCACTTAGTACTTTAGTCATATCTGTTTCTATAAATCCAGGTGCTACTGCATTTATATTTATATTTCTTGATGCCAATTCTCTTGCAGAAGCTTTTGTAAATCCAATTACACCTGCTTTTGATGCACAATAATTAGCTTGTCCTGCATTACCCATAATTCCAACTACTGAAGTCATATTTATTATTCTTCCATACTTCTTTTTCATCATAGGTTTAGTAACTGCTTTTGTACAATTAAATACACCTTTTAAGTTTATATCTATAACTCTATCAAAATCTTCTTCTTTCATTCTCATAAGCAAACCATCTTTAGTTATACCTGCATTATTAATCAATATATCAATTTTTCCAAATTCTTTTACAACAGAATCTATCATTTGATTCACTTCATCAGATTTAGACACATCACATTTTATAGAAGTACACTTTACACCCATGTCTTCTATTTCATTTTTAGTTTTTAGTGCTTCATCTTCTTTAGAAGTATAATTGATTACTACATCAGCTCCAAAAGATGCTAGTTTTTTTGCTATTTCTTTTCCTATACCCCTAGAGCCACCAGTAACAACGGCTACTTGTCCTGTAAGATTTATCATTATATCTCTCCATTTCTATAATTTTGTACAAATTCATTAAGAGAATCTATACCATCTATATTATAAATATTTACACTTACTTTTTTATTAGAAGCTATCTTCTTGATAAATGCTTTTAAAGTTTTTCCAGGTCCCATTTCTATAAAAGTATCATATCCATCATTTAAAAGTCTTTCTATAGAGTCTTCCCAAAGAACAGATGAACTTACTTGTTTTATAAGTAGGTCTTTACCTTCATTTTTATAGTAATCTGCATTTACATTTGCCACTACATCAACTTTAGGTTTAGTTATGTTAACTTTTTCTAACTCACCAGCTAATTTTACTCCTGCTTCTTTTAACATTGACGAGTGAAAAGGTCCACTTACATTTAATTTAACTGCTCTTTTTGCTCCTGCTTCTTTGCATTTTACCATTGCTTCTTCTATCTTTTCATTTTCACCAGATATAACTATTTGTCCAGGAGAATTGTAATTTGCTACTTCTACAATACCTCCTTGTATATCTTTAACTACATCTTCAAGTACACGTCTATCTAGACCTAATATTGCTGCCATGGCTCCAACACCTGTTGGAACTATTTCTTGCATAAACTTACCTCTTTTTTTAACTAAACATACAGCATCTTTAAAGTCAATTGCATCTGCTGCAACCAATGCACTATACTCTCCTAAAGATAAACCCAAACATGCACTATATTTTAAATCTATTTGAGCTTGTACTGCTTTTAATACTGCTACACTATGTGTAACCATAGCAGGTTGAGTATTTTCAGTTTTAGAAAGTTCTTCTTCATTTCCGTTAAACATAAGATTTTTTAAGTCCATTTTTAAGGCTTCATTAGCCTCATCTATTACACTTTTAGCAACATCATTATTTTCATATAAATCCTTGGCCATACCTACATATTGAGCTCCTTGACCAGGAAATACTAGTGCAACTTTTCCCATCTTGCTCCTCCTGATTTACAGTTCTATTGTTGGCATAATCTCTTTTGCTTGATTTACCATAGTTTCTATAATTTCTTTACAAGGTGTTATTTCTCTTACCATAGCAGCACTTTGACCTGCCATAAATGAACCTCTTTCTATGTCTCCATCTACTGTTGCAAATCTTAAAGCTCCTGTACCTTTTTTATCCAATTCTTCAGGAGTAGCTCCATTTTGTTCCATCTTTAAAAATTCTTTCGATAATTTATTTTTTAATGTTCTTACTGGATGACCAGTACTTCTTCCTGTTACAATTGCATCTCTATCTTTTGCTTTTAGTACTAAATTTTTATAGTTTGAATGTACAGAACATTCTTCACTACAAATAAATCTAGTTCCTACTTGAACTGCACTAGCACCTAATGCAAATGAAGCAACAATTCCCCTACCATCTACAATTCCTCCAGCAGCTATTACAGGTATGCTTACAGCATCAGCAACTTGTGGAACTAAAACCATAGTAGTAAGTTCTCCTATATGTCCTCCACCTTCAGTTCCTTCTGCTATTACTGCTGTAGCTCCTAGCTTTTCCATTCTTTGTGCCAAAGCTATTGTAGGTACTACAGGAATAACTTTTGTCCCAGCTTCTTTTAATCTATCCATATATTTTGCAGGATTTCCAGCACCAGTAGTAATAACTTGAACTTTTTCTTCTATAATTAAGTCAATTATATCATCAACAAATGGTGACATAAGCATTACATTTACCCCAAAAGGTTTATCTGTTAACTTTTTGCACTCAACAATTTCTTTCTTTATAGCTTCTTTTGGTGCGTTTCCTGCTGCTATTATTCCAAGCCCTCCTGCATTAGATACAGCACTTGCTAATGATGCAGTAGCTACCCATGCCATTCCCCCTTGGATAACTGGGTATTTTATATTTAATATTTTGCAAATTTTATTCATACAATTCTCCTTCACTTGAAATCATAAAAGTAAACTTTTTATTGTTAATCAACCTTATTTTCTATATAAAGTTAATGTTGTTAATTAAAGCATCTTAGATATTTTATACTATAAAGTCCACTTGACAACTGAAGCCCCCCAAGTTAGACCTCCACCAAAGCCAACTAAAACTACATTATCGCCTTTTTTAATTTTTCCTTCTCTATAAGCTTCATCTAACGCTACTGGTATAGATGCAGCAGACATATTTCCATACTTATTTATGTTTACATAGACTTTTTTCATATCAAGTTCTAACCTCTTAGAAGAAGCTTGTATGATTCTTATGTTAGCTTGGTGTGGTACTAAATAGTCTATATCAGTTGTATTTAAATTTGCTTTTTCAAGAGCTATTAAAGAAGCTTCTGCCATCTTTCTAACTGCAAATTTAAACACATCACTACCTGCCATTTCTATTGTATGTAGATTGGCTTCTACAGTCTCTTTACTTGCTTTAAGTCTTGAACCTCCTGCAGGTACTTTTAAACAATCTTTTCCTTTACCATCAGAACCCATATGTGCAGATAGTATTCCACCTTCACTTACTGGTCCAATAACAGCAGCTCCAGCACCATCTCCAAATAATACTGCCGTTGTTCTATCATCATAATTTAAAAACTTAGAACAAGTTTCTGCTCCTATTACAAGTACGTTTTTATAACAACCAGTTTCCACAAATTGCTTTGCAATAGTTACTCCATATACAAATCCAGAACAAGCTGCTGATATATCAAATGCAGTAGCATTTACTGCTCCAATTAAATCTTGTACTATACATGCAGTTGAAGGCAAAGACATATCAGGAGTAATTGTTGCTAATATAATCAACTCTATATCCTCTACATTTAACTTTGCACATTCTATAGCTTTTAAAGCAGCTTTAGATGCTAGGTCAGAAGTTGCTTCAGACTCTTTGGCAAATCTTCTTTCCTTAATACCAGTTCTAGTACTTATCCACTCATCTGATGTATCCATTATCTTTTCGAAGTGAAAATTATCATATGATTGCTCAGGTAGATAACTTCCTACTCCCAATATTCCAGCCTTTGTATTCATTATATATTAAACCTCCAAAACGAGTTTACTCATCTTCGTTATTTTTATTTTCTTCATTATATTTGCTTATAAATTGATTAATATCTTCAACAACTTTTCCTTTTGAAAATTTTATTCCTTGGTTTATAGCATTTTTTATAGCTTTAGCATCAGAACTACCATGAGCTTTTATAACTCCTCCATTTAAACCTAAAAGTGGAGCTCCTCCATACTCAGAATAATCTATAAAGCTCTTTAATTTTCTTAAATCATCCTTTATAAGTAATGCTCCTATTTTACTTTTTGTACTTGCCATAAAAGTTTCCTTTATAAGACTCATAACTGAAAGAGCTACACCTTCAGCAGATTTAAGTAATATATTACCTGTAAATCCATCACATATGATTATATCTGTGTATGCATTTATAACTTCTCTAGCTTCTACATTCCCTATAAAATTTAAATCTAATTTTTTAATTTCTTCATATGACTTTTTAACTAAATCATTGCCTTTGCCTTCTTCTAGTCCAACATTTGCTAATGCTACCTTAGGATTTTCAAGACCTAAAACTTTTCTTGAATAAATATTACTCATAGCTGCAAATTCTACTAGATTTTTAGGTTTACAATCTGCATTTGCGCCACAGTCTGCTATAAGTGTCATTCCTCGCTTTACATTCGGTATTGCTGAGCATAAGCAAGGTCTATCGATTCCTTTTATTCTACCAACAACAAATAATCCACCAGCAAGCAAGGCTCCTGTATTTCCAGCTGATATTATAGCATCTGCCTTTCCTTCTTTTACAAGATTTAATGCTACTACCATAGATGAATCTTTTTTACTTCTTATAGCCTTTACTGGTTTATCTTCATTTTCTATAATCTCAGTAGTATGAACTATCTCTAGTTTATTTCTATCAAATTCATAATTTGAAAATTCCTTTTCTAATAAATCTTTATTTCCTGTGATTATTAAATCAACTTGATATTCTTTTATAGCATTTACTGCGCCTTCTACATTAGATTTAGGTGCATTATCTCCACCCATTCCATCGATTACTATTTTCATAATTTCCCTCCTAATCTAATTCTTCAAAGATAAATTTCCCTCTAAATATTTGCTCTTGAGCTTTATTATTGATAACAACTTTTACATAGTGTTTTTTATCTATATTTCTATACACTTCTGCTTTTGCTATAAGCCTATCTTGTTGTTCTATCAATTTAAAACTTTTTACATTTGCAACTCTCATAATAACTTTAGGTGCATCTATTATAGCCATTGCCAATGAATCTGCTAGAGAAAATATATACGTATCTTTTAAAGTATTAGTCTTAGAGTAAATCATGTCTTGTGTAACTTCTAACATAGATATACCTAATCGCCCTACAGATAAATCAATGATTTCTCCTGTAATTTCCTTTACTCCTAAAGTCTTTACTTTTGAACTCTGAGTTTCTGCTATTGATTTTACTCTTTCTCTTAGCTCTGGTATGTTTAGACTCATTCTATCTAATCTTATAGTCTGTATACTTACATCAAACAGACTTGATAATTCTTCATCAGTATAAAAAGGATCCGTCTTTAGCATATCTATAAGCTCTTTTTGTCTTTGGGCTTTACTTTTCTTTTTCATGTTCCCTCCAAATTTTATAGCTGTAATTAGTACCAGCTACTAATAGTAGTATATAGTAACACACAAAAATTTTCAATACTTATATTATTATTTTTCTATTTTTTAATATGCATAAAATCCACTTATTTCTCTAGTAAATCATCTTCTTTTTTTATATGTACAAAAAAAACATGTAGAGTATACTCTACATGTTTTTTAGAAGCTATTACTTAGACACAACTTCTTTACCTTTATAATATCCACAGTCTGGACACACTCTATGTGGTAATTTTGGCTCATGACATTGTGGGCAACTTACAAATCCTGTTGCTTCCATCTTTGAGTTAGCTGCTCTTCTCATTTTTGTGTTTGATTTAGACGTTTTACGCTTTGGTACTGCCATTTACGCCACCTCCTTAGTCAAATTTAATTAAATAAATCTTTTAATTTAGCAAAACGAGGATCTATGTATTCCTCATCGTTTGTAATTTCACTGCAAGAACACTCTTCTTCATTTAAGTTTGCCCCGCATACTTGACAAAGACCTTTACAGTTTTCACTACAAAGAACTTTATGAGGTACATTAAAATCTAATGTCTGTTCTATTATATCAATAAGGTCGATTTCTTCACCATCGAATATAAAAGGATCAAATTCCTCAAATTCATCTTCATCATAATCTTCTTCTTTTACTAAAAAACCTTGTATAGAATACTCTAGTGGTATTTCTACTTGTTTAAGACATCTTGAACAATTGTCAACAATTGTAAAATTGACATCTACATCTAGATATAAACCTTTATTAGTCTTTGACACTTTCCCTTTTAAATTTACAGGTGATACTAATTTGTAAATCTCATCACAATAACTAATAGTATCAATTTTTTCACAAAAATTCAAGTCTATTTTGTCAGTTTCTTTTCTATTTATTTTTTCTATGCTAACTTTCATTAAGTTCACCTCAACATATCACCAAATTTATTATACAAATCTAGCATTTGTTTGTCAAGTATTTTTACTTGATAGGCATCAGTTTACTTAAATTATTTTACTAATCTTAATGTATCTCTAGCTATCATTAATTCTTCATTAGTTGGTATTAAAAGCATTTTTACTTTAGAATCAGCAGTAGATATTACTGTTTCTTTTCCTCTAACATCATTAGCTTCTTTATCTAATTTCATTCCTAAAAACTCCATATTAGAAGCGATGTCTGCTCTTATAGCCTTTCCATTTTCACCAACACCTGCAGTAAATACTACGACATCCAATCCATTCATCTCAGCAGCATAAGCACCTATATATTTTTGCACTTTTTTAACATAAGCTTCTAGTGTTGCTTGAGCTCTTTCATCTCCATTTTTAGCTGCATCTTCTATATCTCTGAAGTCACTAGAAATTCCAGTCATTCCATATACTCCAGATTCTTTGTTCATTAATTTATCTAATCCATCAGCATCTAAACCTTCTTTTCTCATTAAGAAAGGTAATATAGCTGGGTCTATATCTCCACATCTAGTTCCCATTATTAATCCTTCTAATGGAGTGAATCCCATAGATGTATCTACACATTTTCCACCATCAACAGCAGCTATAGAAGCACCATTTCCTAAGTGACAAGTTACTATTTTTAAATCTTTTATATCTTTTCCTAATATCTCTGCTGCTCTTTGAGATACATAGTTATGAGAAGTTCCATGGAATCCATATCTTCTTACCCCATACTTAGTATATAACTCATGAGGTAAACCATATAAGTATGAAGATTTAGGCATTGTTTGATGGAAAGCAGTATCAAATACTCCTACCATTGGTACATCTGGAAGTATAGCTTTACAAGCATCTATTCCCATTATGTTTGCTGGATTATGAAGTGGAGCTAAATCTATACATTCTTTTAAAGCTTCTTCTACTTCTGGAGTTATTACTACTGAAGTTGCAAATTTTTCTCCAGCATGCACAACTCTATGTCCTACTGCATCTATTTCTTTCATTTCTTTAACTGCACCAAATTCTGGATGAGCAACAGCTTCTAAAACTAATGCTATTGCATCTTTGTGGTCCTTCATTGGTTGTTCAACAATGTATTTATCATCTCTACCTGCTTTTTCATGTTTTAGTATAGAACCTTCTATTCCTATTCTCTCAACTAATCCTATACATAAAACTTCTTCATTACTCATATCTATTAATTGATATTTTAATGAAGAACTCCCACAGTTTAATACTAATATTTTCATTATTATTTCCTCCTTAGATTTTTTTATAAATAATATGTAATAAGTTTTGATTTGTAATAAATGTCTAAATAAACCTCTATCTTTTATTATTTTGTATAGATATATTATTGTATACATT